>NZ_VPEN01000020.1:0-23846 GCF_013417135.1 Acinetobacter sp. YH16051
AAAATACCACAAGTATTGAATCTGATTTTTTCGTAATATTCATTCAAACTTCCTCTTTGAGTTTACAACTATATTGTTAAAGTTTAGAACATTAATGTCATTTTTGAGACTTTAATGGTCAGTCACACTCTCGTTGAATAGCTTGCTCAAAACTTTCACTAGCCTCTACCTTGCCGCCAGGAAATTCCCACTTATAACTGACATAATCAAATTTAGCTTGACCTTTTTGCACAGCCAAAATTTTTTCATCTTTGATAATAATGGCTGCAACAACTTCAATACTTTGCATTAGCTATGTTTCTCTAAAGCTATAACAACCCTGGACAACAGTTTAACTTTATCTTCTTCTAAATCTAACAGATGCATACGCTTATGGCAGTTTGGGCAGAGTGCAACCGTATTGGAGATAGTATCCTCGCCACCTCTTGCCAACCAAACAATATGATGCGTTTCTAAATATGGTATTCCTTTCTTATCATGAAAAATACAAAACACGAAGAAACCAGCCACATTCACATCAAATAAAATCAATAACTTAAAATAAAAATTCCAAATACACCCTATTTCCCACCCGCTTTGAGCCTCTCAAATTCATCAAAAACCGCCCACATTTATAACCACTTTCTTGATCTTTTTATAAAAATTAAAAGTTTTTTGTTGATCCTAGACAGCCCTCGTATTTAATCTCGTGTATATCACCGACTTTGTGCTGTCCCATCCCAAATAAACGTAAGCCCCACTGTAATATAGCCTGCTGTTCAGATTCAGAAAGACAAAAAAATACCAGATGCCGCAATTTCCTCAGCTCTCATTAACTTTTCTATTTCAAAATTCATATTTACCACCATTGTTAAAATTTACTTAAGACTTAATGATCTCTTTCACTGTGATTTTCACATCACCACTTGGCAAAGATAAGGTTGTACTGTCATCTATCGTTAGTCCCATTAATGCTTGACCTAAGGGACTATTAACATGTGTAATACCTTCCTGGAAATTGTTAAGATTATTAGAAATCTTAACATTCATTATTTTTTCAGGATGCCTACTATCCAAATATCTCACCAGATCACCCGCCTCTATTATTTCAATAATATTATCGTTTGATTCATTTTGTGTTTCAAATTCAAGTAAATATTGCTTCTCAATATTAATGCTTGTCGGCCGTGTTATTTGGGTATTAATAGTATCTTGTATATCAACAGCCGGTTTTAATACTCTCAATTTTTCCAACAAAATTTGCATTTGTTCTTGCGAATTTTTAAACCAGTCTGTTGACCAAATCCGATGTATATTCCAACCCAAACTTTCTAGAATTTGTTGGCGTAAACGATCACGATCTCTACTAGATTTTGCAGAATGATAAGTTGCACCATCGCACTCAACTGCTAACAAATATTCTCCTGGATTAGCTGGATTTTTGACAGCAAGATCTAAAAAGTATCCTGCAACACCAAGTTGAGGTTCACATTCATATCCATGCTTCTCAAGCGCTTTAATGACTGCTATTTCAAAGTCACTATCAGGTGCTTTGCCAGTTACTTTTTCTTCATGTAAAAAACCAGTTTCGCAGTATCTTAAGAATGCCTTTAATGCAGTTACACCTTTACTACTTGATTCAGATGATAAAATATCAGATGAATTCATAGATGAAATTACATGCATTCTCTTCTTTGAACGGGTAAACAGTACATTGAGTCGTCTCCAACCTGAACTTTGGTTAATCGGACCAAATCTTTGAAATACTTTACCCCCAACCTGTGACGGCCCATAAGTCATGGATATGACAATAACATCTCTTTCATCACCTTGGACATTTTCAAGATTCTTAACAAATACAGGTTCATGAGATTTCATTTTTTTATCATAAAGATCCTGCAACCTAGAATCTTTTGATAGTCTGAGTTCTAATTGACTTTCGATTTCATCCCGTTGCTGACTATTCATCGCAACTATACCAATTGACTCTTCTTTATCTTGAAGAATTAATTCACATACTTCATCTACAACACTTTGTGCTTCTTTATAGTTTCGCCCTGAATCAAATATGCCAGATGCCTTCTTATATCGGATACCAAGTTCTGGAGAACTTTGGATAGGTGATGGGAACAAAACAAGGTCAGAGTCATAAAAGTATTTATTAGAGAAGGCAATTAATGATTGATGACGCGAGCGATAATGCCAACGTAAACGCCTCTTCTTAAACATTGAGACTGAATCTAAGATACTTTCAGCATCCTCTACTCCAACAAGTTCATCTTCATTTGCATCGTCAAAGTTAACTGATGTGCTGAAAAAGCTTGTAGGTG
Organism: Acinetobacter sp. YH16051; assembly: GCF_013417135.1. NCBI lineage: Bacteria > Pseudomonadati > Pseudomonadota > Gammaproteobacteria > Moraxellales > Moraxellaceae > Acinetobacter > Acinetobacter sp. YH16051. Next base: position 2,310 of record NZ_VPEN01000020.1, read on the forward strand.
GTAATTGTTTTGGATCACCGACAATAATTGCACTTTTGCCTCTAGCTAATGCTCCAATCGCATCTTCTGGCAAAATTTGAGATGCTTCATCCATCACAACCAAATCAAAATCAAAAAGTCCTGGCTTTAAGTACTGAGCAACAGACATAGGACTCATCATGAAACATGGTTTTAATGCTTGAATTGATTTAGGTGCTCTTTCTAGCAAAGACCGAATTGGAATATGTCTTGTTTTTTTTGAAACCTCTTTTGCAATTAATGAATATTCTGTTAAATCAGATACTCTACCATAAGCAATCCCTACAGGAACATCGACTGATGAGGCATTACAAGCAATCTGCTTTCTTTGTAATACTAGTAATTCATTATCATAATTCTGAAAATTACTAACCATAGTCGATAATTCTATACCGTTATATTTTTGAATCAGTGTATCTGTATTAATAATATGCTTTGCTAAAGAACTATATAAAGATAGTTGCACCACGTCAGCAACTGAATACCTCTCTAATTCGGCATTTTCCAACTTTTTAATAATGCATCTTAAACCAGAATTTTCAGCTTTATTCTTAATAGTATGGTAATTACTCCATGTAAATAACCAATCTTCATTCTCTAAAGCTAAATTATTTCTTTTTATCGTTTCAATAAAAGAATTTTTAAGCTGATTGGTCCAATTTGCTTCAACATTAGAATGCTCTTCAAATTGTTTTCTTCTTATTCCTTCATTTTTGAAATGATGAGAGATTTCATCTAAAGATTTTTTTAATCTTTGATAACTTTCCTTATCTGATATCTTAGATAGTTTCTCTCTTAAAATTCCGAATGAATCAGAAATTATATTTAAAAGCTTAAGAGTCTTTTGAGCGCGATTTAGTTCAGCAACATTAATTTCCCCTTTTAAATCATCAAAGCTCCATTCTTTAGACAATTGAGGATAATTTTTTCTAATTTCATTAAATCGAGTTACTTTTACTACATTAGCATCAAATAAAATTAATTCATTTTCAATACGAGCTAATGAAGATTCTTTATCAATAATAAAGGGCCCAAGTTTTAATTTTAATTATTTAAGAGAAATTAATGTACGAGAAATCTCACTTTCATCATCAATAATTTCGTGGACGTTTCTCAAATGACTAATTTTACTTGCATATAAAGTAGAAAAGCCCTGCAGTAAATTCAATAAATCTTTAATCTTAGGTGCAACTTTACGATCATATTCTTCAATGATAGATTTTACTAAGTGACTCTCTAATCTTAATATAGCAGAACCTATCTTCACCTTCTCATCAAAACCAATACCATATTCATGGCGAACGCCTTTGTACCAATCACGCAATGTTTTAATATCATTTAATGGCGTATTAACTCCATCATACATATGATTTAATATTTTATATTTATCATTCAATTTATTTGCAGAATCAATACCTTTCTTAAAATCTATTAATTTAGAAAAATTATTTTGTATTTCAATAAGTGGAGTACCTTCATTTTTACTGATACCTAATATAAATTTTCGAGCGCTCCACCAACGCATCGTAAAATATTTAAAAAATCCACCTATATATATTTTTTTGTAATTTATCTCTAAGTCTTCCACACTAGGTAAGATCTCTAATTTGTACAGTCTTTGACAATCTTGATAGTTTTGATGCAACTGTTTAAATATTGGTTCAAAATCAATTATAAACTGATCAATACCAGATTCATCAAATATTTCATTTCTATGTTTTAGAAGATCAAATGGCAACCCTTTTAAATGTCCTACCAATATCTCCATAGCTTTAAAATTTTCTTCTGAATATCCAAACACCTTCTTAAGTTCAGAAGGAATATTCTTTTCAATTAATTCAATATCAGGCTTTAAATCCAACAAAGCAGTCTTAATTTTTTCTAGTTGGTGTATCGCTTCATCTATATCTTCTAAAGTGATACTTTTATCAAAAGCTTTGCTTTCATTTATCAAATTCCTAATGATTTCAACTTCACGAGAACTTGACTCTCCAAGATATTCTTTGTTAATTACCGCAACAATTACTCTGTAGTTTTTATTAATTTCATCATACAAATGAATGTATTCAGATAGTAAACTAATATTATCGATTTGATCATTAATTAAATGATAAGATATTTCCTCATCAAAATTTGGTAATTCTTTTGCATTATTAGTTACTCTTTCAACTAATTCTAAATTCACATCATCACTAAAAAAAACCTCAGAAAATAAACGTTGTATTACTGTTAATTCATAGTTCCACTCTTTAAGAAAGTTCACAATTTCTGCTTTTTCAGAATCAATTAAGTTTACCTTATTAACCCCAAACCAATAGTGTTTATAGATCTCCTTATCAGGACATTGATCCCGAGTTTGTATAAATGAATTTTCTAACAATTTCCCCCAATCAATATAGCTTTGGATATCATCCTGATTTAATGTAGTCAAATTTAAATTATCGATTAATACATCTTCAGGATTTATATCCAACAAATTCTTGAAGTAAGTTGCTTTTGTTAAAATTTCATGTGCTGTATATTTTGTCTCTCCCCACTCTTTATTAATTCTTTTTACATATTGATTTAAATAATTTTTACTTAACTCAAGTTTGTTTTTTGTGATTTGTATTTCATGTATTTTAGCATAGTGCCCCAATTGCTTATATTGTTCATTTAAGTCATGTAATATTTTTAACTTATTAGACTTATGACTATGTAATTCTAAACAGAATCCACCTAATCCAGCTTTATCTAGTCTATCTTTTACTACATTTAATGCAGCCATTTTTTCAGCAACAAAAAGTACTTTCTTGCCATCATTGATTGCTGCAGCAATTAAATTTGTAATTGTTTGAGATTTACCAGATCCTGGAGGACCTTCAATAACTAAGTTTTCCCCCTTTACGGCATCGATTAAAGCACTATGTTGAGAACTATCAGCATCGTAAATGATTGGGAATTTTTCATGGATATCTTCTATATCATCAATTTCATATTCAGAGTCGAAACTATGAGACTGACTTTCTTTGGCTACCTTACTAAATAATTGTTTAATAACTGGATGATCTTCTATTGAATACCCTTTAGGCCAATTCGTAGGATCAAGATCCTGATACATTGCTTGCTTAGAAAAATTTAGCAAGCACAGACAGACCTTGCGTTTAATACTCCAACCTACTTCATGAGACAAAATATTTTTTTCAATTAAGTCAAAATAATCTTCTGGCGTACTTTCTTCATCCAATAAAGGCAATTCTAAGCCAAATTCATTTTTTAACTTTTCATGTAATGTAACGTTACTTAATAATCCTTCATCTGACATAGATAATTCAAAATTATCATAGCCCCCATGTTTTGTTTTTGGCTTTTTTTCAATTTTTACAGGTAGAGTGAAAAGTGGAGCTAACCGTTTCAGATTTGAATCTTTACTTTCAGTCCATTCTAAAAAACCAATCGCAATATATAAAACATTCGAACCTGTTTCATTTATGAATGATTCGGCTTGTTGTCTAATATATTTAACTCGAGTTTCTAAGTCCTTTGGATAAAGTAAACTCTGTAAAACATGTGTATTTTCAGGTTTTGATGAATTACTCGTATAATTGTGACTCAATTCAAAACTAATCTCATAACCTAAATGCTTTGCCCAAGATTCAACACTTGGTCCGTGATCTTTAATACCACTACCATTCTTTTCCTCCACCCCATAGTAGCTCTTGAGCTCTGCATCTAATGGTTTAGGAATTGGTAGTAGATCTATTATTTTTCTGTCATTTAATGCTTTGAATATAGAGTTTGGTGTAGTTTCAATGAACTGAAGGCACTTACCACGTGGAAACTTATAATTTAACAGCGAATTTCTTGAACTTAAATCCAATAGTCTCTTACGAATCGACTCCAATGAATCATATGCAAATGTTGCTGTACCCTCGGTCATTTAGTCTAAAAACCTCTAAAATTCAAAAAAATATTTTTACATTGCTCTTTTATGATAATAATTTAGCATTTTTTTAATAGTTGATAAACCTGTATACCTAAATGATCATTTCACTCTACGCTGGCGTTTTTCTCAAACTGGATCTTTGACATCTCATCTCATTTTCTGTCATGGTCACCTCGATTTGGCTCATAGTAGTTTGGGCATATCGGGGGGCTTGTGAACCTGATCAGAGTCATGCTGGGTAACTTTCGAAATGATACAGCCAGTAATGGAATGATTGGCTTAAACAGAATGCATGTTAATCAAAAAATGTCAGCTGTTCTGTTTTTTTACAAGTAAACTTTCGTATCTTAGTAAAGTAAATCTATAAATTGAACCGTACCGGGTTTGTCGGAGACTTTTTATTTAAGTTAGGCCACCTGACCTAACGGATTAATTTTATCATAGTACATTGCTTCAAAATCAAAAGGTGGCACATAACCTAGTGCACTATGTACACGCTCTTTATTGAACCAATCTACCCAATTTAATGTCGCAAGTTGTACATCCGCTAAACCTTGCCAATCTGCTTTTAAATATTCAATCACCTCTGTTTTGTATAAGCCATTCACTGTTTCAGCCAAAGCATTATCGTATGAATCACCGGTCGTACCGACTGATGCTCGTAAATTTGCTGCTTCTAAACGATTGGTATAGCGAATGGAAAGATATTGAACCCCTCTGTCACTATGGTGAATCACATTCTTTGGCATGTCTCGAGCATGTAACGCTTGCTCAAGTGCATCGAGCACCATATCTGTATTCATCCGTGTCGATACTTTCCATCCAACAATTGCTCGTGAGAAGACATCAATAATAAATGCAGTATAAACCCAGCCTGAATTTGTTTGAATATACGTGAAGTCAGCGACCTGAGAAGTATTGCTTCGCAAGGGTCAGGATGATCAGCACTAAAATTGCGTTTCACCAAGTCATCTGCTCGTTTTTGATCCTCTCGGCTACGGGTAGTTTGTTTATTCTTACCACGCCAAACACCTTGTATACCTAGTTTTTGCATCAATCGAGCAACTGTACAGCGAGCAATAACATAGCCTTCACGTTTCAATTTTTGCCAAACTTTACGCACACCATATCGACCTGAACTTTCCTTCCAAATTCGTTTAATTTGTTCAGCATGATGCAAGTCATGTAGATCTCGCTTTGCTCGATGTTCTGGGTTTTCAACGAAATCTAGTGTTCGATAATAGGTAGAAGCCGCGATCGGTAAAATCCTGCAAATCGCCTCAACACCATATAACGCCTTATTGTTATGGATGAAATCTACCATTATTTGTGTGGGCGGTCGAGCTCCGCCCGGGCGAAAAAAGCGGCTGCTTTACGTAGAATTTCGTTAGCACGTTGCAGTTCTTTATTTTCACGTTCGAGTTGTTTAATACGTTCTTGATCTGAAAGTTGCTGTACTTTAATTGGGTTTTGTTTATCTAAATATTTTTGATACCAAACACTTAGAGTTTCAGGAGTACAACCTATCTTGGGAGCAATAGCGGTGATCGCAGCCCAATTCGATGGATAATCTTTCTCGGATTCAATCAATAATTGAACCGCTCTTTCTCTGATTTCAGGGGTATATTTTACTTTTTTCATCGGGACATTCTCTCAGAAAGCTTGGTCTCCGACAAACCCGGTACGGTTCACTTGTGTATAAGGTAAATGGATATTCTTTTTGGGATAAATTATTTTCAATATGTTGGTTCATCCATATTTTCCTTTTCAAACATGTTCATCATTATGGACTATTAGATGAATATCAATTTTTTTCCAAGCTTTAGCCAATGCTAGCCAAGCCTTACTTTCTTTGGACCAAATACGACGGCATAATTCAGTCAGATCATTAAATTGTTGGTCTACTTCACTTGCAACGCCATATTCCCAATGTCCTTCGTAAACACGCTCTGTTAACTCACACATTTTTTCTGCGAGTTTATAATGTGTTTCAATTAGAGAATCTTCAGAAATATAGTCTTGTGAAAAGTGGCGAAGCGTTTCTTCAGACTGAGCAAGCAGTTCTTCCGTTTCCCATATCCATAGAGAAAAACAACGATCTGCACTTAAACAGTCAATAAATTGCTTAAAGTTTTCAAGTTTCGTCTTAAATGCAAGATTCGCTTTTATTAATGTTTCGATAGGTATGAATCTCTCTTCAAAATAATGAGGGTCGATGTTTAAAGTATCTAAGTAATCTTTAGATTTACGGTCTAAGCCAATCGGTCTCATTTTCCCTCTCATTTTCTGTATATACGACACAGTTAATTGAAATTATTTATTTCACATCTATGGAAATGCTATTCAATTTGAATAGCCAATCTAAAGTAATACACCATCACTTGTATTTTTAATCGTAAACTTTTCAACAAGTTTAATAAATTCATCTTTAGGTGGAATTGTGTCACCCACCAAAAGATTACGTTTCGTCAAAGCGACAAACAAAGCAATTGAATATGCTTGGCAGTTAATCGACTTTTGCGGGTTAAACTCAATATCAGTAAATGCATCATATGCAAGTGCTTGTTGCTTTAGGTCATCATTCAGATTGAGTGCATTCAAATAAATCCAATCGTAAAAGGCTGTTTTAGGTTCAAGTTGCCAACGTGTGTCTCGATATTCAAAAGCAATCAAATTGCCTGAATTTTTAAGGCGCTCATCCTTTTTCGCATCTCGTGAACTCATATCCATAATGTCCTTAAACGGACCACCTTCTGAAAATACTTTGGATGATTGAAAGATGCTCTCAACACTGATGTTTTTACCGCTCTTGGTTTTAAACATCAAATTGAAAGCGCTGAGTTGCGTTCCTAATTCAATTTCAGACTTGCTCGAAATCTCTAGAATCTTGGCTTCTGGATTCTGCGTACGATACGCTTCATGCAAGGATCGGATCGACTTTTGTTTTTGTGTGAAGTGCATTCCAGCAAACCATTCAAATTCAACATCGACAATATCTACAAGCGTAGCGCCGTCCAGTTTAGGTACAAATACTGGTCTTTTTGCCATGATGACTTCCTTATCTTTTCTCAAATACTGTTTTGTTAATACTGACCTTAAAGCCTAAACCATCTACCCATGATAAATTAGGATCTTCTTCAATCACATGAATCTCTTGAATAAATTCTTTGGGGATATTTCCTTGATAAAGAATTTCAGCCTGATTATCAAAGGTATAGGTTTCCAATGTCATTCCTATATTCGACTCAAACATATCTAAAAAAGCATGATGTGTCTTTCGTTCAGGAATACTTAAGTTTTTAACTTTAAAAGATGCAGCATTAAATTTATTAAATATCGCTTTATCCAAGTAATCATAATTAGTCAGATTAACTAAATTTAAATTTTTATTGCCCGTTAAAAGCTCAGGAGATATTTTTAATACAATCCAATCAGCTTTACCCGTTACTCTAGAATATTTGGCAAACATTTTAAAATTTGGATGACTAAAAGAAAGTGAAACAGAATCTGTTACACCATCCCAACGATTTTCATCATTATATTTATATTCTAAATGCTGCTCATCTAATGTTTTCTTTGTTAATAACCCCCTTGTCAAAATCGACAATAAATTATCCTTATGTGTAAAGTGATAAATGGCATCTATCTTTTTCAATTTAGAGGGGTTAAATGACATTTGCTCAATAATCTTATTCCATTGCGCTTCATTCAGCTCTGAATTTGCATAGATACTTTTTTCCCAACTGTCGTATATACATTTCAGTTTTGGTAGCGATTTTTCACCTGTCAAATAATAACGAATATAGATAAATTCAACCAATCCTTTCGGCAGGGCATCTAGCTTAATATCTAGTATTCGGCTAGATGTAGCTGGTATAGGTGGACAATTTTGGGGTGCTAATTGAGGAGTTTTACTCTCATTATCAACTCTTATAGAGTGTCTTTTCTTTAAACTTTCTTCAGAAGCAACTTTTGTTTTTAATTCTTTATTTTTAGATTCAATTTCAAGTTTATTATGCTCTTCTATAAGTAAAGCTAGACGTTCTCCACGCTTTTTTGCCTCTAAAGCTTCAAGTTCTTTACGTGCTCGCTCCTGATAATCTTTATTATATTCAAAAAATTCTACCAGAGAAACTTCTTTTAAACCCAATTCTATTCTTTTATTATTTTGCTCTTTACATACCGCTTTCATGCGATGATAATCTTTTTCATATTTTTCTTTTTGATATTTATCAGCTTTATCATCCCACTCTGCTGTAAGTTTTGCTAACTGAGCTGAACCCTCATGTATTGCCTGTAGTCCTTTAAACAGTAAGTCTTTACTCGTATTATAGTTTTTTTTGATATCTTTTAAAGCTTGCTCTTTTTTTTCAGCTTGAGATTTGTCTTTATGAGGACTATTTGAACCAAATGCATTAATTAGAGGCGCTATTAAAATAAATAGTAAGAAGAACCCTCCTATAAAAAAAAGAATTTCCATTACACCCCTCACATAAATTTAATATAGCTCAGACACTCTTTCGAGTACCTCTAAAACCTTTCTTATAAACCATAAAAGCTAAAAAGTTTATTTAACTCTCTTCGCCTTTTTCACCGGCTTTCTCGCTTCCCGTTCCGCCTGAATCTTAACAAGCAGACTTTCAGCACTGTTTACCCCTGTAATAAGCTCTTGATGCTGTTCACGCCATTCGGCAGTCAGTTCACCGCTAAAGGCTTTGGCTAAAATAGATTGAGTAAGTAAATTCACTCGTCTTTGAGCTGACTGAACAAGATTCTCTATACTTTTCGAATACTTATATAAAGCATCTAGTTTAATAACAATGACATCTTGCTCTTCTTTAGGAGGTACAGGAACTGGGCATTTAGCAAAATCTATAATGGATAGATGTTGGATTGCCATTCCTTGTGCCTTATCAAATACAAATTTTTGGGTAAATTCACTATTTGCTAAATACTCTAAATAATCCTTATTCATCCCAGTAGAACGCAACCAACACACAGCTACACTTTGATTAATACAAAATGGGATATCTGTTCTGACTAACCCACTTCTACCAATTGTTCCATCTTTAGTGATTAGTAAGTCACCCTGCTGTGGTCGATCCTTATCTGATAAAGAAATATAAGCTTCTTCTGTCGTAAAATTCGCATCTTCTATTTTTATATTGAAATTCTGGACATCCTTAGCAGTTAATAGTTTTTTCCCACTCTCAGATTTTGGCATTGGCTTTGTAAAACCATATGTGATCCATTCAGAAATTTTTCCCCATGAAGTAAATGCCCAACTATTAGGAATTTCAAATAAATAATCCGCATCAATTTGACACTCGATCGAGGACTTCTTTTTCTTTAAATCAGGATTAAGAGTTAAATAATTATCTTTCCTTAATTTTTCAATATCTAAAAAACTATCGACAGACTCTTTAGTTAAAGCTGCTTGTCTCCACTCCTCCGTCAATCTCCCACTCACCGCATCCGCCAAAACCGACTGACGGAATTTTTTAAGAATGGCAGGAATAGCATCTAAACGGGCTTTAATTTGCTCGACTTGAGCAAACATCACATCAAGCTGACGAACGATTTCTTGTTGTTCGGCTAAGGGTACGACAGGAAAATCTAAATTATTGATTACTTCTAAGCGAATACCCTTAACAGTAGTTCCTGTTCCCAACGATTCAATCAGCTTTGATTGAGAACGATACCAATAAACAAAAAAGTTTTTATCAATATTGTTATCTAAAAAAATTGCTTTTAAATCTTGGTTAATTGCCGAATCAAAGTTTGCAACAACAACTTTTCCTAAACTCATACGAGTCGCAATAATAGGCGTGCCTTTAGGAATTAGATTCGTGGCACTATTATCAATTGCCTCTTGAGTAATATGATCCACAGTATCTTCAAGAATATTTTTATTCATATCCTTAACAGACATCCAAGGAATATTACCTAGATAATATTCAGGATTATTTTTACTTGGAGTACCGCCACCAACTATTTTAAAAACAATTTTCTCAAACTTTTGAATCGACCACTCAACAGGCAAATTATTTAAACTCATGCCTGTTCCTCAACGCTCAAACCTAAAGCATCTGCAAGCAATTGCTTTTGTGTATTGGCTTCATCCGTTTGACCTAAAGCCTGCATCAAAGCATCCAGCTCGACCAAAGCCTGTGTCAATTCAACCATCGCTTCACTCGCCAACACATGAGGTTCCGGCAAATTCGCAGCATCCACGGCGTCATTATCTTTTAACCATGAAATATCTAAAGAATCACCTTTCTGCTCTTTAATCCATTCACGGCTAAACTTACGCCAACGGCTGTTCTCTAAAGTTTGCTCTTGGCTTTCTTCAGTTAAAGACCATTCACCCTCTGCACGTACTGATAAACCTTTCGGGTCAGCGCCGTAGACCGTTTCAAAGCCTTTTAAATGCGCTTCGGTAAATGGCGTGCGCTTACCAAAACTTGGCATATTGGTGCGGAGGTCATACACCCACGTCTCAGTCGTACAGTTTTCATCTTGTAGCGGATTGACTTCTGTTCCTTTGGTAAAGAACAGCACATTGGTTTTCACGCCTTGCGCGTAGAAAATCCCTGTCGGCAAACGCAAAATCGTATGCACATTACATTTGTTCATCAGGTCCTGACGAATTGCTGTACCCTGTCCAGCTTCAAACAGCACGTTATCAGGTAAGACCACGGCGGCACGACCACCTGGTTTTAAGTTCTTATAAATATGCTGCAAGAATGCCAATTGCTTATTTGAGGTATTAAATGGCAAATCATCACGGGTAATACTTGCTTCACCACCTTTAGACGTACCAAATGGAGGATTGGCTAAAATCACATCCGCTTTTGGCAAAGCCTGCCCTACAGGACCAAGCGAGTTACCCAGCTTGATTGCACCTTGCTCACCACCAATATCATGCAACAAACAGTTCATTTGTGCTAAACGGCGCGTATTCGGTACAAGCTCTACACCAACAAAAGCATCTAAAGTATAGAACAGAGTTTCTTGTTCAGTCAGTGCATACAAATCATGGTGCTGTCGTATATACGCATCCGCAGCAATTAAGAAGCCCGCCGTACCGCATGCAGGATCTTGAATCACTTCACTTGGCTTTGGTTGCATACAATGTACTATAGAGTTAATCAATGGACGTGGAGTAAAGTACTGACCTGCCCCTGACTTGGTTTCGGTCGCATTCTTCTCAAGCAAGCCCTCATACAAATCACCTAGTCCATCCGCTTTAATGCTAAACCAGTCCAGCTTGTCAAATTCATTGATCAGTTGCTGTAAATGGCGAGGTTCACGTAAACGGGTTTGAGCATTGGCATAAATTGATGCAATCAGCTCATTCTGATTTTGCGATAAATCAAGCAACATCTGCTTATAGAAATTGAGTAATTCAATACCGTTATGATCTTTAAAATGCGACCATTTATATTTTTCAGGATAAATCTTGGCAAGTGTAGAAAACTCGTCATCCAGCTCATCGACCATTTTGACGAAGAGTAGCATCACCAGTTCAGACACATAGTCGCTATAGTTAATCCCATCATCTTTTAATACGTCGCAAAGATTCCAGAGTTTTTGGACAATATCATTTTGTGTCATGTGCTGCACTTCATCAGAAAATGTGAAAAATATAGAAATTTTATTACGGGTGGATTGTAGCAGTTAAGAGGCCTGCCACAATCCGTCATGAATATCATCGACCAGTTTTTCAACGTCACTATCAAGCAACTTGCTCAGCCGTTTCACTCCGCCGTCTTTGGCAAATTGATGGTGAATCATATTCTTGTCGACCACCACCTCTTTGGCAATAAACAGGGTTAAACGTGCCAACCATTGCTTTTGATCTTCCGTCCATGCACGCTGCTGCAGAATCTTGTTTAGGCCACGCTGATAACGTTCTTCCACCGATGAGATTTCCTCACCCAATGTTGAACGGCGAATCATAGAGATGATCTGTGAAGCATATGTTTGATTTGACTCATTACCACCTAGTGCCTGGGTTAGCTTGCTTTGGGTAAAGCCTTTGCTGGTCAACAAGTTTTCCAGTTCTCGCAACTGCTCGCGAGTCAGATCTGATGGTCTTGTAACAACTGCTTTAATCGCAGCATTGTCATTCACGGCTGTTTTAATGAAGCTATCAAAATATTCCAGATAATCTTCAGGCTGTTGATGTGCCGTATCTACAACGCGTTCAATCAGCTCGTCTTTCTCGTCCGAGATAATGGGTAAATCCAAGGTGCCGAGAGCACTTCGAACCTCAGTCAAACGTGCTTCTAAAATCGCACTGTTTTGCTGTAGCCAAGTACCAAGATCATCAATACCTTTAGCACGCAGCATCTGAGGTAGCTTAAAGGATTCAACCCCGAAGTTTTCTTTGATTTTTCCAAGTGCTTCACGCAATTTGCCTTGATCAGGATGATGCTTAAACTTCTCAGCCTTACCTAAAATACGGGTCACTTTCTGAATAAATTCATCGAGAACGATATCCGCTTGCGTACGCTTGACTTCATCAATACAAGGAACATTGATTGCTTTAGCTTTCTTCATCAATTCAGGATCACTTAACTCACGAATCAACTGATCAATGCTGATATTTGGACGCACGACAATCGGTTGCATGGTATTCACCGCTTGCAAAGTCGCAAAAATATCTACGGCGTCGTATATACGGAATTCTGTTTTACCAATATCAGGACATAACCGAGTTGCACGACCAAGCATCTGTTCAAACAGCACACGTGAACGAACTTTACGCATAAACACCAGATTACAGATTTTAGGTACATCAATACCCGTGGTAAGCAAATCTACGGTGACGGCGATATTCGGAAACTTATTCTTTTTATAACTCTCTACCAGTTTGCTTGGCTGATCTGCATTGCCTGTGATTTTCACCACAGCATCATTATTCCAGTCTTTTCCATATTTCTCTTTAAATAGCTCATTTAACAATGCTACCACCTGATCCGCATGACGATCCGTCACACAGAAAATCATGGTCTTTTCATCACCGAGTGGATTGAGGTCTTCAACCAATGCCTGACAAATCACTTTATTGAAGTTTTCATTGATCACACGACGGTTAAAGTCTGCGACATCAAAATCCATATCATCGGGTATCAGCGCCGTGGTCTTTTGTCCGGTGGCATTAGTCATCACCTGAACGCTTGTTCCTTTAGGTATTTCAATACCTGCCTGACTAAGTTTGGTGATGTAGCGAATCGGTTTATCATAGTTAACTAGATAGCCTTCTTCTACAGCACGAGTAAAACTGTAGGTGAAGACAGGCTTACCAAAAATCTCCGTTGTATGTAGTGCAGGTGTTGCAGTCAAACCAATCAAGGTGGCATCAAAATAGTCGATTACACGCTTATAGGTAGATAGATACTGCGCCTCATCACGAATCGTTTCCTCACCTTCGGTCATTTCCTTATCAAGGGTATAACCACGGTGTGCTTCATCAATGATGATACAGTCATAAAAATCAATCGGCAGTGGTGCATCACTGTTAAACAGACGATGTACCAAGCTTTGCACTGTAGCAACTTGAACTTCAGGACGTTCAGTAGTATCTACACCTAAATCGGCAACAGTATAGATTTGTGCCAGGGTTTGGCCTTGCTCAATAACTTCAGCACCAAATGCATCAAATGCCTGTGTACCTAAAGTAGAACGATCAACCAGGAACAATATATGCTTATAACGCTGGCTTTTGATTAATCGGTACATTAGACCAGTCGCTAAACGCGTTTTACCTGTGCCTGTAGCCATTGCCAATAAAATACGTTGCTTGTCTTTGGCAATTGCTTGCTCAACCGCTTTAATGCCTTCTCGCTGATAGGCACGATCATTGAATGGCAGAATCTCGGTCTGTTCTAAATATTCATCTGCACGAGCAATATCATGCTCAAGCTTTCGCTTCAACCCTGCTGGTGAATGGAAACCTTGCAACACCTTAGAAATGTTGGATGGATGTCGTACATCACGAAACCAGATTCCGCCCTCATCAGCTAAACGCTTAGACTGCTTTTGACCATTACATGCATATACAAAAGGAATGTGGTAAACCTTTTCCTCAGATGTCCACGGCGTATTCTTATAGGGCTTGTCTAAATCAGACGCAAATAGAAAGCCTTGTGAGTAACGCTCCGCCTGACGAATATACTGACTGACGGTTTTGTTCTGCTTCTTCGCTTCAACCACTGCAACAGGCATTAAGCCTTCAAAAAGTACATAATCCGCAAAACCCTCTTCACCATCCAGTAACGTCGGATATTCTGCTATTGCAAGGTTTAAACCCTTTTGCGGGCGAACGCCATTGCTATACCTTAAAAGCTGTGTATCTGCCTGCCAACCTGCGAGCTGAAGCTGACGGTCAATGAGCTCTCGTGTTTCAGCCTCGGACAATTCAAATGAAGCATTGGCTATATCCAATTGCTCATCTTCAATAGGTGTCTCTAAAGTAGGCATGGTTGCCTGCTGTTCCAACTCTTTTACTTTTGCTTCATAGGCAGCGAGTTGAGCCTGTAGGGTTTGTGCTTCTACTTGCTGCTGGTGCTTAAGCTGTAGATTCTCTGCTTCTAGTTCTGCCAATTTATGTTGAATATCTGAGTGAACAGTTTGCTTGTCCTGTGCCGTACGCAACTGCTGCTGTAGCTCCATCAATTCAAAACGCATGCGCCGCGCTTCAAGTGTTGGGTCGACAGGTGCTTTAAACTCAGGAAACAATTTGGTTTTTTGAGTGCTCAGAATATACAACCACTGTGCCATTCGATATGACAACCGTAAAGAAGTCAAAGCATCACTATGATCGGTTTCGGCATCATGCGCACCTTTATTACCATTAACACGCAAGGTATGCAAAACAGAGATAAAGTCAGCTTTCAGCTTGAGCCTATTTTCCACTAAACGAATACGGGAGAGAAAATCCGACTGCTGAGGCACTTCAAGCTGATTTGCTTGAGCTACTTTATTTACTAGCGCTTCAGCAAATTTTCGGGTCTGTACAAGTGTATGTGCTGGTGCTGTGTAATATGCCGCTTCTGCACTGACCAATAAAGCATGCATCAAAGGATCTACATCCTTTAAGAAATCAAACTGAGACTCAGCCAAATTCATCATATTTTTTGCAACTATCTGTATTTTATTATGCTTTTATAAAAAGCTACCCCTTCAACGTAGCATATCAGTTCACGTTATTTTTATTAAGAAAAATCTTTTGTACATAAGTCTATAGTGAGAATAACCAAGCCATCAAAAAGGATGGATACATAAAATTACCTAGAGTTTTTATTCTATGTCTATGAGTAATAAACACCTAAAGCTTCCAATAGTTCATCCTATATTATAGATAAGTAAAATACAAAACTTAGTAAAACCAGCCACATTCAATAACTAATAATCAACAACTTACACAAAAATATATCTAGCTCTGCACTAAGCATATTATTTTCAAAATCTGAAATTCATCAAAAACCATCCACATTTATAACCATTTTCTTGATCTTTTTTTTGAAATTGATTTTTTAGCCATGTCTTTATTTACATTACTAAAATAAGGAGCATAAACATGGCATCTAAACACTCAAATCAGAAGAAATACGCTAAAGCTAAGTTTGACTCACATCAGGTCACCCTTACCCCATACCCACCTTTAAGTAAAATTTACAATTGCTATGCACAAATCTTAAAGGCAGCAAAATTGCCTTCAATTTATCAGCCTGATATCAAGTTACTTTATCCCTCAAAAATTTCAGAGAATGAGTTCTTCGTCTTGGATAACTTCCTGCTTCTATATACTTCCAAAACACAAAGTTTATCCATCAATGCACGCTATATTGTGCAAACCGACATTGACCTACCTCTGCTCAAATATCAACTCAGTACACGCTTATTCAAATTAATCACTGAGCTTAAAATTGATATTAAATGTATTAATCCAAATAGCGTACTACATACATTCAATGCTTCACTTTCTAAGCATGCGATTTATGACCTAAATGCACTTCACTCTGAAAAACCACGCTGTGAGTTATCGCTTGATTTGCTCGCAAAACTCATCGGCTGTAGTCGTAATCAGCTCTAGTATCAACAAAAACAAATCCACTCTAGTTACACCGACAAAATCCAGCAACTTACGCAAAAGTGCGCAGCGCTCAAACATCTTGAGCCTAACCCAGAACTATTTTGGAGGGCTCAACATGCAAACTAGGCCATTAATTCAGCGTCTTTTAGAGAAAGAATTCATACATGATGACTATGCTGAAATGCTTGAGCAATACTTAGACGGCATACCCCTTATCCCTGAATTAAAGCAATTATTAACACTCGACATCAAAGCAGAGCCGAATCATCAGGATCAACGGACACTTTTTTTACCTGCTCCACCTTCTGTTTCAGCACATCCTATTTGTGCCTATATTTATTCAGTACAACAGCACTCACAGCATTCAGTTATACAGCAATGGGCAGTCCACAATTTACATGCTGCCTGCATTCTTAAATCTATTCCAAATGCAGGTAAAAAAGACCATCAAACCACGATTATTAAAGTACTTGATCGATTTAGGTTAGCAAATGAAGCTTATGCTGCATTACAACTAGGAAATCAACTCAATAAGTATCAGCAAGAGTACTTATGGCTATGGCAACAACTTCCTAGCGTTAAAACACCATTAGCTGACCTCGTCAAATATTTACGCCTTTTAGAAGCTAATCATCAGCTCAATCGCTTTCAGTATTTACTACTACTTGATATACGGCGATTTTATGATTATGTATTAGCACTCAAACCCAAAAAAAATTATTCAGCACCACCCAAACACATAGATGAACCACATTATCTAGATGAGCACGGCGCAATTTTATGCTGCCCACAGGATATACCTCAGAAAGAACATCCTGCACTCTTCTTCGAACAATTACAGGACGAGCAGCCCAAACAGCAATACTCACTTAATACAGCACAAGTATCACCTTTAGCCACTCAATCCAGTTTTCTACAACATAAAATTAGCCAACTCACACAACAACACATTATTAGACAGCAGCATGATTTTACGTGTAGCAAGCATTACCCTGACTTCAACAGCCTGAGTTTACTTGTAAAGCATTGTCATGAGCACTATTTAAACAACATAACTAAAAACAAAGCATATCTTTTTATCCTACTGAGCTTTCTCACTGGGGTACCTATTGAACAATGGCTTAATCTACAAACAAATCAGCGCCGTGCCCTAAATAAACGACAACAACTCATTTTAGAAAACGATCAATATTTTCTACGTTCCAAATTCACGCTGTTTGAGGACCCTGCTTTTGAATACAAAGACCAATTGCTTAATCAGGTTACCCATTTCGACTTACCCTTAATTAAGGAACTTATACTTGGTCTAAAGCAATCTCCAATAGTGAGCCAAGACCAAGTCAATCAGGCATTAAAAAAATGCCGTGAAGAACTGTTTATTCCATCTTTATCAACTAAAAAAATAAGTGTTTTACTACATCACTGTATTTACCAACAAACCAAGAGCCAGCAATTGGCTGACATACTCACAGGCATTGATGCAAATCGATCCGTTTCTATTTCATATTGCTCATACCCTGTGTATAAATTACATCAAAATTATCAAGCAACTGTGCAACAACTATCACACGACTTGGCCGCAAAGCTTCATATTTTTGCAGATGATGAGCAACTAAGATTTGGTAGCTGTAAAGCTCCCAAGCCAGCGACAGTGACGGCAATATTTGCTTACTTACAACATCAGATCATTCAAGCTCAACACCATGGACAAATACTTGAAATGTTCAATCACTATAATGTCTGGCTTTGGCATATATTATTATTTTTCAGTGCGGCTCGACCTGTAAGTGAATTCCCTGGTTTTTTAAGAAATTTTGATTTAAAGCTTCAATGGCTTTGGGTTTCAGATAAAGAAATACATACCAGAACGAATGATGGTCGCTTAATTCCCCTCTGTGATTTTGTAGTGAAGGAAATCCACCAATTCATTACCTACTTAAATGAATTCCAACAACTGTGTCCAGAGCATCAACCGCACATTCAAGAAATTTTAAGCAGTAAAAAACCTCTTCTCAGTGTTTACCAACATGGACAATGGCAAGCCCTCACCCCTCATCTTGTAAGCCAATTTACCCACTTCATGCAACTCGAGCATGCAAATTGGCTTAGACATACGACTCGAGCTTACCTTACCTCAAAAGCAGATGAAAATTTAATTTTAGCTGCGTTTGGACATGAGCAGAATCAACAGGAAATCGGGCAAAAATTCTCAAGTCTGTCTCTTCAACAATATAAAACCCTCGCTGCTCATCTTAACGACATGCAACACACTTTTAAAATTGATGGAATGTATGAACATGCTTAAAGAAAAACACTATGCACATGAACGCCGTACAAAGAATAGAGATCAAAAGCACATAAAAGAGCGCTTACAAATTCAAGCAATCATCGATGAATTTCTATCGTTCGAACAATTACAGCAAGCACAACAATCAGAAGGAATACCATCCCTCTTTAACCAAGTAACTCAGCATCTAGATCAACATAAATTTAGCTTTTCTCTAAGAAGCAGATTTTATCAGCATTTCCGCAAACAAATTATTCAATACAATCGAAATCTTCAAACAGACGTACCTTTACCAACTCACCACCTAGTTTCTATTCAACGCACACCATTACTATTCAATGAATCGTGGCTAGATGATTCAAAATTCATAGTACAAATCAAAGAAAAGCTTTTAAGATATTGGTACACGGCAGATGGTTTTACAGCGGATGAAAGTATAGGAAATATCCTAATCTGCGCAATCCTGTATGGCGGAATCTCTAATCTTTCCAGCCTAGAAGCATTGTTAGAACATTTAAAAGAACAAGGCCCGATTTATCAACTTCAAAAAATACAAATACCCCTGATCTTTCTAGAACCTCAATCGCCGCAATATGGTGATTTATATGATCCTAAACAAACCTTGAGGAAATCTCGCAATTTTGTACCAGACCGGCTAACACAGCTCTGGATTACTCGATTTAAAACACAATCAATAGATATTCAATACGATTGCTATACTTATATCCGTTACATTTTTAATGCCTTAGAGCTTTCTTTTAACCAGAATAAATTTAATCAGCTTTTACAAGCCTCAAGTCATTCATTTATGCAACTAGACAAGGTCAATTTAAGCCCTGCGCTTGCACTGTGTTTAACTGAAGAAATAGAAACCTGTGGCTTAAGTCCAAGTGCTTTTAAACGCTATCTCTCACCTCAGCTAACACTTGACCACTCCTATCAAACTGAAGAACCACAGCCCCAAAATATCAACGACAAAGCAAAAGAGGAAAAATTACACACTGAGGATCCGCTTGAGGCACTCACTGCTTTGCATAAACAAATTTTGACGTTCTTCAAAAATACTCATAAGACCACCTCAGATCTATGTAACCTTCTGCATAGCCAACATGCCAATCTTCCAGAAAATGCCAAACGGCTTGGGCTTTGGCTATTTAGCTTATTTCGTCCGACTACAGAAGATATTAAGCAAATCACAGAGCTTTATCAGCTCGATCAAAACAAGTACTTGCGCTATATCGCTCAACAACAAAAAATTCGTCATTCCTCAATTTATAGCTATTACACCAAGTTAGCAGAGACATGGTTACTACATAGCACTGACTTTATAGAAGAATCCAATCTCAACGACCATCTAGACGTGATCTACAACCGCATGTTAAACGGCGTCGGTAAATCTAAATCACAAAAATTCGCACTTTTAAAACGATTCCATCAATTTCAACAAATGCTATTCAATGCTGAATCATTTCCACTGCAGACCGAAGGGCAAGATTTCAGCTCACCAAAAGCTGAAATCATCTCAGGAAAAACCTTCAAACATCTACTCGTTCAGCTTGCACACTATCAAAACCCACGTTATACGGTACATGATTTAGAAATGTTAAGTATCGTATATACGATAGCTTTTCGCACAGGGATGCGCATTAATGAAATTCTCGGCTTGCGAATCAAGGACGTTGAAGGCGTTCAAGCTAGTTCCATTTGGATACGTCCATATCGTTCGAAGAAACAACAACATTTACTGAAAACAGATAGTGCTGAACGTAATCTAAACGTCCAAATTCTACTTAGCGAAGAAGAGCATCTTAAGTTTCAGAGATACTGTAAAACACGCCGTATGGCTTATACACCAAATCAATATCTATTCACGCTGTGGAATAGCATTGATCGACTAAAACCCAACTTGGTAACCTTTCCTTTTCAACGCATTCTCCATGTAATTCTGCCAGAACACAGATATTCATTTCATTCTTTACGGCACTCAGCAGCAAATAACCTCGCTATGATCTTGAATATGAACTACGAGTTTGTAGCTGCCTTCACGGACTATTCAAACGATCATTACCACTTGATCCGAAATGGGTTATTACGCTCGAAAACACCACAAGATTGTTGGTATCTACTTGCTCACTTGCTCGGTCATATCGAACCCACAGAAAGTTTTCGCAGTTATATACACCTATCTTATTTAATGGGCGGCTATCAATTGCGTCAATTTGACCCAATGATTAGCTCTGCAGTTATTCAAAAAATCTGCCTAACACCAATAACACCGTTGAAACATGTTAAGGAAAGCTATCTCAGTAGTTACGATAATCAAATGATTCAAGCAACCCATGCAGTTTTATTGGACACAGTACAGCAATCAAGTTTACTTCCCCAGAAAATAGATGCTCATCAACTCCCTGAACATCGTTACATTTATGGCACTAGTCAATCTGGGTATTCGTCTTTAATGATCACAAAAATACTCAAAGCATTAGATCAAGCCTATTCACCCCAGCTTATTTCTCAAAAGTATAACTTTCCAATTGAAACACTCATGCTCTGGCAACAAAATATACTTAGGCTCAAAGAACTCAAAAATCGCAAGAACCGGTCTCGCTTCATTATTGATGCGGATAAATCACAACGCATACTTCCGCATATTGAAACAATGGAAGAAAAAATAGTCTTAGAATATTTTTTTAAACAGCTCAACCAGCATAGTTATAATGATATCCATATATTAAATGCACTAGCTATTTTTGAAATGAAGGCTAACATTTCACACGCGGGATTAATCTTTAACAGTGCTGAAGTAAGACTAGCAAATCGATTTTTGACAGGTATTTATTCTTTATTTCCAGCAAAATATTGGCAGATCGCTCTACCCCTTAAAATCTCACAAGATAAGCTTACTGAAAAACTGCAGATTAAATCAATACCTTACCGAATGAACAGCAGTTTAAGTAATGCTTTTAAGCTTGAGCTAGTATCCCAAAACAATGGAAAGGCACTAACCGTCTTACGCTATTGCATGTTGGTTTTACTGATCCTATGTACGCCGTCGCAACCTAGATCATAGCTGATCTTGAACCGTACCGGGTTTGTCGGAGACCAACTTTCTTGAGAGAATGTTCCAATGACAAAACCAAAATATACCCCTGAAATCAGAGAAAGAGCGGTTCAATTATTGATTGAATCTGAAAAAGATTATCC
>NZ_VPEN01000021.1:0-22633 GCF_013417135.1 Acinetobacter sp. YH16051
GGATAATCTTTTTCAGATTCAATCAATAATTGAACCGCTCTTTCTCTGATTTCAGGGGTATATTTTGGTTTTGTCATTGGAACATTCTCTCAAGAAAGTTGGTCTCCGACAAACCCGGTACGGTTCATTATGTGTTCGATATGCAGCCTGAGCAGGTTGAGAGTGCTAAGCGCAAGCTTGACACCATGATGGGTTTATGGGATGCCAAGGATATTCGCTTTGGTTATCCATTAGCATCAAGTGCGAAAAGTGGTGATCTGGACGAGGAAACTCATATTCCAGATTATGCAGTTGAAGCGGTTCGCTTAAATTTAGCTATCCGACTTGCTAGCTCTTTTGGCAAGGCTGTGCCTATTGAATTAAAAGCTATGGCAAAAGATGCATTTGAAACGATTCAGTTAGCCATGCTTAGCAACCCACCAAGAGTTCAGCTTGACCCATCTTTACCGCGTGGTGCTGGGCATAAAGGCGATTGTCTACCTTTCGTTGAAAAAACACTTACCAAAACAGTTTTTGCACCTGACACATCAGTGAGTTTCACAAATGAATAAACGATTAAATATCACAGACAAGATTGGCGATAGCGACTCGGTGGTGATTTGGAGTGCAAACAATCAGGATTATCGAGGTGCGCCAGTTGATTTGCTAATTGAGAAAATCCAAGAAAGTATTAAGAAAGTTGATTATCCACCAATCAATATTCAGCACTTCAATCCAAATACAAACTTCACACTCAACATCGAAAACCACGAGGTTGGCACCTATCTGATTTTAAACCCATCTGTAAGCATAACCACAGGCTCAATCAAACTGCCTGAGCGTTACACCGTGACTGATGGACAAGTCTTGTTGGTTGCTTGCGCTCAACAGGTGGATAACTTCTCGGTTGATGGGAATAATGCACTTGTGATTGGTGCGCCAAATGCCTTAGCTGCAAATGGCTTCTTTAAATTGAAGTACGACAAACTCTCTAATACTTGGTATCGAGTGGGGTAAATATGCAAATCCCTATTTTGGATGGAATCTATACTGACAATAACTCTGACTTTCGCACAGCCTATCCAGTAAACCTGATTCCAGTTCCAAAAGGACAGGGGATTTCAGCAGGATATTTAAGACCAGCCGAGGGCATTAACCATGTTGTCGATCTGCCTGGTGTAGATCGCGGTGGAATTGTTTGGCGTGGCGAGCACTATCGAGTTTGCGGCACAAAATTTGTAAAAATCACAGCATCTGGTCAGGTTGTAGAAATTGGTAGCGTGCAATCAGGTGGGCTATGTTCATTTGACTACTCATTTGATTATCTAGCCATTAATGCAGGAAGTGCCCTGTACTTATACAACGGCACACTCAAGCAAGTCACTGATTCCAATCTGGGCGCTGTGCATGATGTGATTTGGGTGGATGGTTATTTCATGACAAGCGACAGCAACAACATTGTTGTGACTGAGCTAAATAACCCATTTGAAGTGAATCCGCTTAAATACGGCTCTTCAGAAGTCGATCCTGATCCAATTGTCGGTCTAATCAAGCTTCGAAATGAAGTCTATGTGCTGAACCGACACACGATTGAGGTATTTGATAACGTTGGCGGTGAGTTTTTTCCATTTCAGCGCATTGATGGCGCTCAAACCATGAAGGGCACACTAAGCAAAAAGACTGCATGTGTCTATATGGATGCAATCGTTATGCTTGGTGGTGGGCGAAATGAAGCCATCACAGTTTATATTTCATCCGCTGGTTCTGCGCAAAAGATTGCAACACGTGAAGTTGAGCAGATTCTTTCAAATTACACTGAAGATCAATTATCGGACTGTTTGCTTGAATCTCGACAGGTAGATGGTCATTCATGGTTATACATTCATTTACCAGATCAAACACTGGTCTATGACTCGGTTGCATCACAAACAACTGGTCAGCCAACATGGTTCATTTTAAATAGTGGTGGTGGTTATAAAGCTCGAAACATGACTCATGCCTATAACAAATGGTTTGTTGGTCATACCACTGAGCCGAAGCTAGGCGTTTTAACAGATGAGTCTGGTGAGCATTGGGGTGATGTGGTCGAATGGCAGTTTGGAACAGCGATTGTTTACAACGAATCAAGCGGTGCAATCTTTCACCAACTCGAATTGGTTGCTTTAACTGGTCGTAATGCGTTTGGCAAAGAATCTCGGATTTATACGCAATATTCTGTAGATGGTATTGAGTGGTCCATGCCTAAATTTATCAGCGTGGGTAAGCGTGGAGAGCGCACAAAGCGCCTTGTGTGGTTCCAGCAGGGTTATATGCAAAATTGGCGTATCCAACGATTTACAGGCACATCGGCAGCACGCTTATCAGTTGCAAGACTAGAGGCAAAAGTAGAGCCACTGGGGGTTTAAATGCTAGTTAGACCTAAAAAACCAAGTCGCGAAGAACTTGCCAAGATTTTTAAAGACCCAAGAACCCTAAAGGCTTTTGAGCAGGTTTTTGAGGTTATACCTGGTGAGTTCAATCGACAAGATGGAAGCCTAGATGAAATTCAGTTTCAGGTCGAAAGTGCAGCAGCTCAAGGTGCGTTAGCAATCGCCTTGATTCAGGCGGTTGAAGCTTTAGCAGAAGTTAAGGCAATGGAGCCAGTGCATCAGTGCAGCTGTCAATTTGACGACTTAACGCCACGTTATGAACATATCCACACTGAATCACCAGAACCCACTCAAATTCAATATCAAGAAATTAACTCATTGGAGATGATCTAATGGCTGTCAAAGTAAAAAATATTATTCCATCAAAACAACTGGAAGATGTTCAAACCAATCAACATATTGCATCAGTTAAAACCATGATTGATAAGGTGACAGTAACAAATACCACAGGGGCAGCAGTGACGTTTAGTTGTAATCTGGTGCCATCAGGTGGTGCTGTAGATGACGCCAATGCAATCATTAAAGACAAGGCTGTTGCGGCTGACGAAACTTATGTTTGCCCTGAATTGGTCGGGCATGTGTTGGAGGCAGGCGATGCGATTAGCATGATTGCTAGTGCTGCCAGTTCACTCACTATTCGGGCATCAGGGCGAGAGGTCACATGATTATACTGCAGCCTCTAAGTGATATTGATGTGATTAATCGTGTGATTTTAGATGCTGCAGTCAATGATGATATTTCAGACGATGCATCGAAGAATCATGAAATCCAGCAATTACCTCACGCCTTTGAATGTCTTGGAATCTACCAGGATGAAGAAATCAAAGGTTTGTTTATGCTCGCTCCTCAAAATGCAGTGACAGCAGAAATTCACACCTGTTTGTTGCTACGTGGCAATGAAGCATTTCAGGCAGGGCGGTTACTACTTGATTACCTATTCAGTAAATATCAAAAAGCTATTTCTTACACGCCTTCTACCAATAAAAAAGCCCTGTTTTATGCGCTTCGACTTGGATTCAAAAAAGAAGGTGTTTTGACTCAATCATTCTTAAAAAACGGTAAATTGCTTGACCAAACATTGGTAGGCTTAACCAAAGGAGAATACTTATGCCAGTTGCAGCAGCGGTAGGGGTGGTCGGCGCTTCGATTGTTGGTGGCGCAATGTCATCAAAAGCACAAAAAAGTGCAGCCAATACAGCCGCCAATGCTCAAATTGACGCATCTGAAAAGAGCGTGGAGGAGCAGCGTCGACAGTTTGATGCAGTTCAGAAACTCTTAAAACCTTATGCGGATGCAGGTCTTAGTGGCTTGACTGGTCAGCAAAACTTGCTTGGTATTAATGGCAATGCAGCACAGCAAGCAGCGATTAATAATATTAACAACAGCTCTGAAATGCAGACTTATTTGCAACAAGGCGAAAATGCCATTTTGCAAAATGCATCAGCTACTGGTGGACTGCGTGGCGGCAATACTCAAGCGGCTTTAGCTCAATTCAGACCACAGTTGCTAAACCAACTGATTAATCAGCGTTACCAAAATTATGCTGGATTAACATCATTGGGTCAAAACGCAGCAGCAGGCACAGGTAACGCAGGCATGCAAACAGCTAGCAATATTTCTAATTTGTACCAGCAAACTGGTGCCGCTCAGGCAGGTGCAGCGTTGGCGCAAGGTCAAGCCAGTGCAAATATGTGGAATGGCGTAACTGGTGCAATTGGTCAAGTTGCAGGAATGAAAATGATGGGGATGTTTTAATTATGGTGCAGCCTATTAATTATATGCTTGATGTGCAAAACCCTATTCAGACAGCTATGACTGGTCTCACTCAAGGGATGCAGATTGGGCAGTTCATGCAAGCTAAAGAGCAAGCTGAACGTGAAGCCATTCAAAAGCAGCAAATGCAAGAAGAGCTTTCATCATTTGCATCAAAACCAAATAAAACTCATGAAGATTATGCAAACATCATGGCGCGGTTTCCATCTTTAGCGGAAGATTTTAAGCGCTCTTATGATGTTCTTGATTCAGGTAAGCAACAAGCCACATTCAAGACAACATCACGCATCTATGCAGCCTTATCTGGTGGACAACCAAACGTTGCAAAATCCATTCTTGAAACTGAAGCCTTGGGTTATGAGAATGCAGGGGACAAAACAACCGCAGATCAAATGCGAACACTAGCAGCAATGGCAGAAACGGATCCTGACGGACTTTTAACAATATCCGGTCTAACGCTTGCGTCAACCACGCCATCGCAATTTAAAGATGTGTTAGGTGCATTAGGCGAAAACCAAAAGCTGCCTGAAGAAATCAACCTCACGAAAGCGCAAACTGAAAAAACCAACACCGAAACACGTTGGTATGGTCCTAAAACTCAGGCTGAGATAGGAAAAATTAAAGCTGAAACAGAACAGACTGAGATTGAGAATGAATGGCTGCCCGATGAAAAGCAATGGAGCATTGAGAATGTCAAGTCTCAGATTGAGTATCGCGCAGGGCAGTTAGGGTTGGAGTATGACAAGCTGGAGACCAACACCCAATTAAAGCTTGAAGAGTTAGGTCAAAGCCAAACCAAGTTAAGCCCAGGGGCGGAAAAACTTGTAAATGATCTTGTTACAGACTCAGCAGCCGCTCAGACACAATCCCAAAAACTCAACAGTCTTGCCGATCGATATGCTAAAGAGTCTCAGGCTGGCGGTGTATGGACAAGAGGATGGGCGGGATTTAAACGTGCAACTGGTTTCTCAAATGATGAGCAAAACGCTATGATGAGGGAATATGACCGCCTGATTAACAGTGAGGTACTTAAAGCTTTACCACCTGGCCCAGCAACAGATAAGGATATTGAGATGGCGCGCAAAGGATTTCCACCATCAAATGCAGATTCGACCACCATTACAACGTTCTTGCGCGGTGTGGCTAAAATGAGTGAGGTTGATGCAGCCCACAAGCAGATGAAGGCTGAGTGGGTTAATCAGAATGGGCAACTTGGCTCAAGTAAGCGCGACATTGAAGTGCTGGGTGTTCGTGTTCCACAAGGCACTCCATTTACTGAGTTTTACCAAAAGAATTTAGGGAAGGTGCTCAAGAATCAAGACAAACAAAGTCGTAGTCAGCAGGCAACCACTGGTCAAGCGATCTATTTTAATATTTCGCCTTAAAGTTGTGATAACCTTTCTTTAAAAATAAAGGGGGTTATCACATGAAAAATATTATTCTAGCAGGGTTTGCTGTATCTCTTGTCGGCTGCATGAATATGCCAACTCAACCGTCACAAATAACAGGATCTTATACATCTGGTTTGCGTTATGAGAATTTCAATTGCTCACAGTTAGCAGGCGAGGCGAACTCATTAGCAAGAAGAGAGAATCAGCTTGTAATAGCTCAGGAACAGAGAATTAAGACCAGCACAATGCAAGCAATGTGGTGGGGTTACGGTCAGGGCGATGGTGTGGAAGCTTCAGAACTTGCCAATGTTAGAGGTGAAAAAGAAGCTGTTAGACATGCTATTGAAAGCAAGGGCTGTCGGATTTAAGGGGCTATGTGATGTGGCTGGTTATTTTTGCATTTACTGTTCTTGCATACTTAATCATAAAGCAAGAAAAGGCCTTTAATAAATCTATTCTGATTTTAGAGGATCGGATTAATACGCAACAACACCAAATTAATAAGCTCAATGAAAGAGTGAGCGACCTTGAAAGGAGTAATGCATCAGGATGAGATATTTAATTTTAGTTATTGTCTTGGGTCTAAGTGCTTGCTCTAAAGAAGATCCGAATAGCAGGCCAATTTATGGCAATGAGTTGGGGTTGCCAGCTAATTGCAGGGCATATATTCAGGTTGCTGTAAATGAGTGGCGAAAAGGTGGTTATGATACAGAAACCACAATGAATGCCATTGAAAGAAATTGCGGTGAGAATGGTGCACTATGGGATTATAAACCCTGAAAGAATCAACCAAGTTAAAAACAAGCCACCTTTGGGTGGTTTTTTATTTGCCCAAAGGAAAAGTAAATGCTGTCACGACAAGAAATTGAACAACATTTAAAAAACCCAAATGTTCGAAAAATGCTAGGGGTGATTGCTTCGGCTGAGGGTGTGAAGCATGGCTACCACACAATGTTTGGTAACGAGCGTTTAAGTGATTTAAGTAAACATCCTGGTGTTCTAAAAGAGTTCACCCAGACCGATGGCAAAAAAAATAAAACCAGTGCTGCGGGTCGTTACCAATTCCTAGAGTCAACTTGGAACGGCCTTGCAAAACAACTCGGATTGAAAGACTTTTCACCCAAAAACCAAGATATTGCCGCTGTTGCGCTACTAGCTCAAAACGGTGCACTACCTTATGTCTTAAAAGGGGATATTCCCACAGCAGTCAAGAAATCAGGTGGCACTTGGGCTTCCCTGCCTTCTGCGCCAGATAGTTACAAGCAACCAAAAAAATCATGGAGCGATATTGGAATGAGTGGCAGCACATTTGATCGCGTTAAGAGTAAACGAGAGGCTCAGAAACAACCAACCATTGCTGATGTCTACAAAG
The DNA here is from genome assembly GCF_013417135.1 of Acinetobacter sp. YH16051. NCBI lineage: Bacteria > Pseudomonadati > Pseudomonadota > Gammaproteobacteria > Moraxellales > Moraxellaceae > Acinetobacter > Acinetobacter sp. YH16051. Next base: position 6,945 of record NZ_VPEN01000021.1, read on the forward strand.
CATACCGCGGTGGAAAGCTCACAACTGAGCAAAAGAATGCTTTTGAGTCAGACGTAAAGGCTGGCAAGGTGATGCTACCCAGTGGTGCTAAATTAATGGGGCAGAAAAAAACAGTTGAGCCAGTCATGCTACCTCAAAATGTATCTGATGCTTATTACTCTGGAAAGCTCAGCAAGCAACAGAGGGCAGCCCTAGAAAGAGACTTAAAAGACAATATCGTTAAACTACCGAAGCCCACAAGTCACCAAAGTTCGCTCCCTGATTTTGATGCTAATGGTCAGATTGTTACACCTGAAATGCCAAAAACCCCACCACAACAAGCACCATTGAGCACAATGGATAAACTTATCGGTGGAGCAGAGGCAGGTTTAACACTTGCAACTGGTGCGGTTGGTGGTGCTATTGGTCAGGCTGCAGGCGGTTTGCATGGTATTGCTGAATCTGTTGTTGATGGCACATTTGGAACACAGCAAGGCACACAAAATGCCGTAAATCGAGCCACACAGCTTTCTAACACGCTAACCTATGAACCAAGAACAGCAGGCGGTCAACGTGCTGTAGGCGCAGTTGGTGAGTTTATTGAAGACACAGGACTTGATACATTGCCGCCTGTCTTGGGTGGTGGTGTAGGTGCTGCTACTGCGACATTAGGGCGCGCATCTGTGCCAGTCGCTACCACAGCCGCAAGAGAGGTAGCACAAGCTGCAAAACCTGTCGTGGCTCAAGTGGTAGAGCAAGCAAAACGACCAGTCGCAGCAGTAACAGAGGCAGCCAAAAACACATTTAGCCGCAATAACGATACTGGTCCAGCACCAGCCAACATTGGTGCAGCTCAGGTTGATCAAGCCACTGTTCGTCAAGCTTTGGCAGAGGATTTACCAGTTAAGCCCGAACTTACGCAAGGGCAGATTAGCCGTGATCCAGGTCAGCTTAAATTTGAGGTTGAAACCGCCAAAGACGAAGAGATGGGCGCTCCACTTCGCCAACGTTATGAGCAGCAACACCAAGCTGTGCAGCAGTCGATAGATGTCTTTATTGACCAGACTGGCGCCGAAAAAGTTAGCGCACGTGAAGCAGGCTTATTGGTGGATGATGCTCTGCAAAAGCAAATGCAAGCAGACAAAAACCGTGTGCGTGTAGCTTATAAAAAGGCTGACGACTCTGAAGAAGCGACCACGCCTGTTGATATTACTAATCCTGTTTCGGTTTTAGAGGATGGTGATTTGTCAGTTATTGATTACCTGAACTCACAGCCTGAACTACCAACCACACCCATCATTACTGCAGCAAAACGGACTGCGGAAGCGCTCGGTATTGCTCAGCGTGGTGAAGATGGTCAACTTGTACCAGGTAATCCAACAATCAAGCAGCTCGAAAAATGGCGCTCTGAAATTAACGGAAACGTGAATCAAGAAGCGCCAAATATCAGGCAAGCCACCATCCTTAAAAACTTCATTGATGCACATATTGAGCCGCATGCGGGAAGTTTGTATAAAGCTGCTCGGATTGAGCGCAAACGCTTTGCTGACAAGTGGGAGAATCACGCTATTGTCAAAGATTTGGTGGAAACCAAGAAAGGCACCGATGACCGTAAAGTTGCTTTTGAGAATGTGGTGGATCGTGTTGTTTATCGCGGCTCACTGGATGACTTGAGGCAAGCCAAGCGAACCATCATGACTGCTGGCCCAGAAGGTCAACAGGCATGGCGTGAAATCCAAGCATCCGTGCTGCGGGATATTAAAGACCAGGCAACACAAGGTGTTGCGCCAGATGCCCAGGGCAATCAAATGATCAGTCCGGCCAAGTTGAACGCACAGATCCGCAAGCTAGATGACAAGCTTGATTTTATCTTTGGTAAACAAGGTGCTGATAAGTTGCGGGCCTTAAATGAGGTATCCAAAACAATCTTCACTGTACCAACATCAGCAGCAATCAATCACAGCAACACAGCAGCAACCTTATCGGCAGCAATGGACCTTGTATTATCTGGCATGTCTGGATTCCCAGCACCAGTCGCAAGTGCATTACGCCTCTCAACCAAACACATTAAAGATCGGAAAATCCGCAAGCGTGTAGAAGACGCATTAAACCCAAGGAGTTAATAGTTATGACTATGTTTTTAGCACCCTACACAGCTATTGCTGATATTGATGGAAGCCCGCTTGATGCGGGTTTTATCTTTTTTGGGGAGTATGGAAAAGACCCTGAGCTTTTTCCAATAGAGGTGTTTTGGGATGCCGACTTTACAGTGCCAGCGGCACAGCCAATTCGCACCCGAAATGGCTACCCAGTGCGCAATGGAAGTCCAACCAAGGTTTACTTAAAAACAGCACAACATTCTATTGTGATTAAAAATAGAAATAGCGCTTTCATTCTTGTAGATTTTAATAATAAAGGCTGGGACGCTTCTTTTGTTGTTGATGGAGATGAAAACCAGAAACAGATTAATGACAATCAAAAGGAAATTAATCAATTTCTATTCCCGTTCTACACGCTTAAAAAATTTGGTGCGGTTGGTGATGGTATTACTGACGACAGACAGGCATTTCAAGATGCTTTAGACTACTTGCATGAACAGGGAGGTGGCACATTAATCGTCCCAGATGGGGAATATTTGCTGAACTCAAAGACAAATAAAACAGGAGTGAACGTGGACACTCTAGTTTTGCTGAGACCTAATGTGAGCGTTGTTGGGTTCGGTCCACAGTCAAAGATCAAAGTCGGAGCATTCCCCAATAAAAAATTCTACTGTTTTTATAACTACACGGAGAACTTAGGGAATATCTCAGTTTCAAATCTTTTTATTGATGCAAACGGGCAGGGCAACTTGCCAGAAAGCAACTATGGTTACGATCAATGGGTTGTTGCAACTGGCATAGCCAATCAGGTTCAAATTGAAAATGTCCATGTAATCAACGCTGGTGGTCAGCAGGTGTTTAGTCTTGGTACAAATGAGCAACTTCCTACCGTAAAAAGCGCAATGATTACTCATTGCAGGGTGTATAAAACAGGACAGGATATTGCGGGGAATATTCAGGGCGATCACAGCTCTTTCTATGTTACTGCTGAGTCTGCCATCATTAACAGCAATACGCTTACGAACGATAATGAAAGTTTAACTTCTACCGCTATCGAGTGCCACTCTCACAATCAGGTAATCACAGGTAATAACATTCTGAACTTTAATGTTGGGGTTATTACAGCAGCAACAGTACGCAGCTTAAATTCTGTTCTTATTGCAAACAACAATATTAAAGCGCGTAAAGCGTGGCATCTCTGGGTCTACAACAACTTCGATATTCGCGACATTATCTTTGCTCAAAATAACTGCACTTTTGCAACCGTTGATGGTGCGGGATTCTTGGACTTTGCAACACAAGTAATTACCCCAATGACAGGTTCTTTATCAATAACAGGTAATAATATTATCGGAGATAAACGAGCGATCAACTCACCTGGATTCTTCGGTGTTTATGTTGGAGATATTGAAAACATATCCATTAAGAACAATAGCTTTCAAGGGGTCATTGGTCGACCTATTGAGTTCGGTGTTATTACAAGTGTTGGTAAGGTATCAGTAGATATTGAGGGTAATACATTTAATGAGTGTAACTCGACAACTGATAATTCGTATAAAGAGTGCATTGCATTCAACGCAGTAACATCTATTAAACGGCTGAGCATTAAGCGAAACACTTGTGTATCGCAATCTTCTGCGTTCTCTCGCAAAATACTTTCAGGTGCATGTACAGTGAGTGAATTTGAGTTTGTTGGTAATAGCGAGGTCGGTAGTGGCTTTACTCAACAACCAACTTGGGCTGCTGGAGTGCTTGGCAAATCATCTGTTAAGCATAAGACTAATGTTCTCGGTAGACCGACATTACCCGCAGGGCTAGGCTCTGAGTTTAAGGTTGGGGCTAGTGAATATAAGCGTGTGAAGGGTGATGGTGTTTATGCACTCTGGAATGCTGTGCATTACACTGAAACAGGTAAACCTACAGGCTACGATTCTTTTGATGGCGATAGAGCTATTAATGTCGCTCCAGGGGTTGGTCAGCCGTCAGAATGGGTTTGTGTTGGTAACGGAAATCCTGGCACTTGGGCAGCAGTGCCTGCACTGGTTACGGCTACTTAACCAAAGCCCTTCGGGGCTTTTTATTACCAAAATTTAGGGGGCATCGTGTCTGAAACGAAGCAAGCCGCTGCAGAACTTGCAGCAACAGTATCAGCAGCAGCAAGTAAAACTACATACGTTGGGGCAGGCGGTGGCTTCATCGCTTGGCTTTTATCAATAGACATATTGCCGTGGCTCGGTTTTGCAGTCGCTTTAGCGGGCTTTATTGTGAATCTAGTGTTTAAGTTTTTAGAAAATAAGCGTGCAGCAGAATTGCATAGAACCAATATGCGAAAAATGACGTGTAAAAAAGGTGGATGTAATGAAATTGATTGATAACTGGAAACAAGCTTGGAAACTCAAGTCAGTGCAAGTAGGTGCAATTAGCGCCTTTTTTTACGTCTTGATGTATGCGGCTTTTGAACTACTTTGGTTGTTTGGCTCTAATTTTCCGCAATTTTGGGCAGCTGTGCCACAAGAAATTAAAGAACTATTGCCACACTCATGGGTGCTATGGCTTGGCTTTTTAAACAATGTACTAAGTGTTTTTTCGCGCTTGAAATATCAACCCGAATTGCACGGAGATAATGATGAGCAAAAAACTAACTGAAGCTCAGATTCAAGCACAAGCATTGGGGCTTGGTATCGAAGTCGCAGCATTAAAAGCCGTGATTGAAGTTGAATGCAAGGGCAGCGGGTTTAATGCTGATGGCACACCAGTGATTCTATTTGAACGCCATGTATTTCGACAGCGACTTATCGCAAATGGTAAAGCGGCAATAGCGGACAAGGCAATGCGAGAGCGTCCTGATCTGTGCAACAAAACTATGGGCAACTATGGCTTATATTCTGCGCAGCATGGACGTTTGAATGCTGCTGCTCAATATCACCGTGAGTCGGCTTTAGAATCCGCATCATGGGGAATCGGTCAGGTGATGGGTTATCACTGGAAAGCTTTGGGCTATCCAACTTTGCAGAACTTCATTAATGCGACGTATCGTGACGAAGCATCACAACTTGAAGCAATGTGCCGATTCATTGTGACCAATAAACTTATCAACGCTTTAAAGAATAAGGACTGGAAAGCATTTGCACGTGGCTACAATGGTCCTGCTTATGCTAGAAATTCTTATGATGTGAAGCTTGGCAATGCATATAAGAAAGCCCTCAAGTGAGGGCATTTTTTCCAGTTTTACAATAACGATATTGCTTATATTTTAAGGCTCTCACTAATGTGCTTTTTTAATTCTTGGGCTAATGGATTATGGTTTTTTTGTTAGAGTAATAAAAGGACATAATAATGCCTCAAATTCGCTCAACTCACTAATAAGCTCAGATGACCAAAATGAAAAATTTGGATTAATTTCAAGCAATTTTACATAAGGTTTTTTATCTGAAATAAATTTTTGCTTAAATTCTCTGTCATTCCGAGCATTAAATCTATCAAACAATTTCTGCTTAGTGATTCTAAGACAGCAATACAATTCTTCTTCAAAAGTTTTGTGCTGCTGAAGTAGTTTAACTGCATATCCCCGTTTATGTAAAAAACGAATGTTGGTAATGAATTTATCTAGCTTAACCCTATCTTGAATTAAGACATCGGTGTCAAAAACAACATAGAAAATGATGGATTTTTTGTTTCTTGGCAGGTTGGTTAGTAATTTTGAAATCTGTGCCTCAGATCGCTCGCTTAAATCAACCTTGAGAATCCTACCCATCAAACCTGCGTGTTTAATAAAATGATCTTCACACTCACCTTCAACAAGATAATAAATAATATTATTTTTCATTATTAATCCTGCATAAGAATATCTTCTAGAAGCGTTGTGTTTGGCAAGGTGCGAAGCACATCATTTTTAATGTAATTAACTATTGATCTATCATTCTTTTTAAAGGTTTCCTCTGGTCTAATGAAGTAAGAGTTATACTCCTCATCTTTTCTAATAAATAAATAACTGTGTATTGGGAGGTTCATATCCAATACATCATAGTTATGTGTGGTGTAAAAGAACTGACTGTAACGATTCATTTTCTGAATTATCAGATTGACAATTGTTCTTTCAATTTCCGATTGCACATGAGACATCCCCTCATCTAGGAAAAAAGTACATCCTCTTCGACCTTGAGTAGATAATACAATTGAAATAAAGTTGGCAATTTTAATAGATTCAAATGTACCTAGTGAGAGTAAATGTTTCTCATCATTTACAGCACCCTCTGAACTTATGTATATTTTATTGCCATTATAAAAATTTACAAAAAAACCATTTGGCTCTTCGGGCTTGTTTTTTTGGTATGCATCTTCAACATTTTCAACACTGGGGTCAAAGGTTTTTAATACTGCTTGTAAAATATCCTTGTTCAATAATACCTTGGAGTTTATAACAGTATCATCACTATGATCGTTATATAGAAAGTTCCAATGCTTTGTTAATCTAAGATTTTTGAAGGCAAAAAGCTTTTCTATGTATTCTTTTGAGCCATATGAATCATTGAGTGAATTTATATATATAGTTTTTCGTGATTTTTTTGATGAACTATCATCCTCTATTGAAGATAATAATGTTCTGAGACTCTCGATACTGTCAGTCTTTTTAATCTCTATTGCTTTATAGCAAAATTTAAAAAATGGGATAGGGGCAACCTGATTGTCTTTTGTGACTATCACCTCTAACTGGTGATAAAAGTCATAATTTTTGAAATCAGTATCTTGATTGCTGCAATCAATGTTTTCTGGCATTGGGTTTTGATCAATAAACTCAACCATAAAACCGAGAGAAGTTTCATTCTTGTTTATGCCTTCAGAAAAATAGCGGTTTAATTCTCCGCTTGAAATAAAACTTCTAATAGCTAGCAAAATTTTAGCAAACGAAGTTTTTCCTGTAGCGTTAGCCCCAGACAAGATAACAACTCTCTTGAAACGAATATTCTCAAAAGCATCCAAATACTCAAATGGGATATTTGAGTCTACAATCTTTCTTGGGTAGCTCAGGTCTAAGGAGCAATCCTTGAAGCTATACCAATTGCGTAATTTAATTTTAGTAATGATCACTGTATATCTTCCATAATTTGGAACTTGTAAATCATAACATAAGGGCTGGATAAATTCGTGTAATTTTTTAAATTCTTGAATAAGTGAAGATCATCACCTATAACGCTTTTTTATAACTCCTTTATTGTTGGCGCAAACCCTACGCAGCAAGGAGTGTTCGGGTTTGCTGTTTTAGAATACATTAAATTATTAAAATGTGGATAAATGCTAATCCAATCGGTTCGCAATCTCGCTTGCTGTGGCATTGTAATAAACCATCAAGCTGCGTAAATCCTTGTGGCCAATCATTCTAGCCAAGTCCAAAACTTCAAGCTTTCTTGCAAGTCTGGTACATGCTTCATGCCTTGAGTCGTGAAAATGCAAATCCTCAATTTCACACTTATCTCGCAACTTTCGCCAAAGCGTATCAAAACTAGCATCTTTCACAGTAAATACGTTATGGCTATCTATTCCCTTCATTAACTCAAGTAGTTCAACAGCACGCCTAGAAAGTGGAACGTGTCGCTTTGTACCATTCTTTGTTTCATCAAGCGTGACATACCTATCTTTTAAATAAACCCGATCCCAAGTCAATCCACGTATTTCACCAGCCCGCATTGCTGTTTCAAGCGCAAGCAAAAAGGCAATCATAATCTGCTGAGTAAAGTTTTCAGGTGGTTGATTGTTGAAGTCAGCAGCAAGGCAAAGCCGATCAATTTCATCTTCTGCGATTCGTCTATCACGATGTGCAGGCGGTGGCGGCATCTTTAAATCACTCATGGGTGAATCATAAATCCACTTCCATTCTGTACGCGCTACTGTAAACAAAGCTGACAGTATATTTCCCTCACGTCGTACCGATGCAGGCTTAACTTTCTTTAGCCGCTCATCTCGCCAAGTCACAAAATCATCTGTGGTAATTTTGGCAATGTGTTTTTTGCATAGCTTAGGAAAGTTTTTCTGAAATGCCTTGAATCGCTTAATCTCAGCATCACAACCTTTGTGCTTTGGGCACACTTCAGCAATGTATCTTTCAATTGCACAATTTAATGTATAATCAGGTAGCTTTCCGCGTGATAACTCTCTCAATTCAGTTTCACGTTTAGATGCCCATGCGCGAGCTTGAGTCTTAGTGTCGAATGTCGCACTTTCCCGAGTACCATTCACACTAATCTCAGCCCGCCAAGCATCACCCCTTTGTCTAAAGGTGGCCATAATTCTCTCTCAATAAGTCTTGGCGTAATTTTGGCGTAATCAATATATAGGGAATAGTAAGGAATAATAAGAAAACATTAAACTATTGAATTGTTTGGATAGACTTAAAGTTATAAAAACAAAGGAAAAATAAGCAAAAGTAAGGAATAGTAAGAAAACCTTAAATTTCGGAAAGTGCCCGCTGAGCGCACCAAATTAGTATATAAGCATTGAACTGTAATATAAAAAATAGTTGAAAAGTATATAAAAAATTAAGATAAACATTCGATCTTATTTGCCATAGCCTGATCACGTTTTTCAGCATATAAAACTCACATATTTTAAAACTGAAAAATCTGAGGGCAGCTTCGTGGGCTATATCGTTAAACTCATTCCAGAAAACTTATATTTTGTTCCGCATGATAATGAAATTGGTACCACGGAATTTCGCAGTAAAGCCGTCGCAGAAGGTTTGTTCTACGATTATGCTGAAGCAACAGCAATGGTAAAGCTATACAATAAAGATATGCTGCAAGATGTTGATTATGAAATTGAGTTAATTGAATAATCGTCGACTTCTTATTATTTGAAAGTATCGCCAAGTTATGCAGAAGCTAATCGCAAAGCTGGAGCTTTTAACCGCATAAAATTATGCCGTAACTGAAAATTAAATCAATTGAAATTTTGCTGTGTGAATGTGTTGAAATGTAGTGGGCTATTGCAGCAAAAAATAAGTTTCACTATATTAAAACTACAGTAGGTCATTCAATGTAATAGACGCTACGATGCAGTTGGACGGATCAATGACAGCTCGTTAAGTTTGTAACTCTTGTTCAAACAATAAAATCAGCACTAGCCTTCCAACATAAAAAAACTCGCAGCAATGCGAGTTTTTTCTGTGCTAGAATGAAAAACAAGCAAATTTACTGTGGTTTTGTAAGTTGTAAATAAAATTTTAAAAAATATGTGTTTGAATTTATTAGATAATTTAAATTTAGTTTAAAAAAATACTACATTGTCAAACAATCTAACAACTCACTTTTTTAAAAAATTTATAAGCTATGGTATAAAAAATTTCCGTCAAGAAAAAGGGAACAACAATGACGCAAATCATCGATATTAAAGTTAAAGACCAGTTTAGCCATATTTACGAAGCAAAAGCATTGCTACGTAATATCCCAGAAACTTCATTGGCAGCGGGTTTGGCACTATTTCACAAAATTGAACACATTATTGTGGAAGGTGAAGTGATTTTACCAAGCATCGAACTTTTGTTTGAAAGCCGCGAGTCTGATAGTATTTTCCGTGTGTTGGAGTAAATATTTGTGAGACTACTTTATTTTTAGAAAAGCTCATTTCGATGAGCTTTTTTGTGCGCAGGATTTTTAAAGCACACGTAAATAAAGTGCTCATTAAGTGTAAAACATATCGCTTTAAACCGTCTGATCTTCTACAAGTTGGATATTTACATCGTATTTATCAAACTCTTGAATAATTTTTTGAATGACCGCTTGCCCAATGTCATCATCGGGTTGAAAACTCAACTCTTGATTGGTTTGACTATCAAAACATTCAATTTGCAAGATTTGCCAGAGCTGGGCATCTGTACTTTGTTGAATCACTATGCGTCGCGGTTGTAAATGTGCTGAAATTTGACGCGGCAACACATTGGTAATCGCTAACTGTATTTGGCTTTCCTGATCTTTTGGGCTTAAAAAGGTAATCACCCAATTGCCAACTTTACTGAGTTGCATTGGATTGTCATAAGCATCAAACGCTAAAAAAAATGCATAATTCATCATAACCCTGTGCCTCAACAATTCTAGAAAATACTATATCGCTGATTTTTATCAGTCGGGGCTATGCCGCTAAAGTCTTAGCTTTTATAGGAATAATGGATCTAAGGTTTATATGTGTTTTTAAGATGTTGAAAAGTAATAAAAATAAATTAATCCATATGTCCCTGAGCATGGTTTTAATTGTTAAAAAGACTTAAAACTAAGTAAAAAAATCTAAGCTTTAAGTCGGATTAAGCTTTTGCAGAGAGTGGTTGATTTGCTGCAAAATCTGATTGAGTGCTTTCGGTGGTAAACGAGTTTCTTGCAAAGAGGTAATCCATTGCATTTGGCAGAGTTTTAAGCTGCGAATATCCTGAGCTTGTAAAATTCGCTGAATCAGTTGTTTTGCCATTAATCCACAATGACGCTGCAAAGTATCCATCATGAGAAATTTTACATCTTCAAAACTCAAAGCGGTAATTTCAGGCTGTATTTCTGCTTGGGGTTCAGGTTGTTCAGCGGGCTGTTCTGTATTGATGGCAGCTGCAACACGTGCTTCTAAATATGCAGGAACTGAATTTACTTGAAGATGTTGGGTGTGGATTGGTTCTGCCAAACTTTCAGCATGCGCTTGCGGGGTGCTGCTTGCAAGTTGGCTATGAATTTCTGTGTGTAAAGTGGTAGATGATGGCTCTTGCTCTTGTTGCAGCAGAATGTTAGCCGTTTGCTCTTGGTGTTGCAAAGTGTCTTGCTCAAGCGCAGCAGGGGCAATCAGGTGCATATCTAATAGCTGTTCAATCAATTCAGGTGGTGCAAGACGTTGCTTGAACTGATCTCCGAGTAAATCAAAATCTTCAGTACCAATCAGTACCAATAAACGACGTTGACGTGCATTCAAATCACGTGTGCGCTGTTGTAATGCATCTAGACCGAGTTGAGTTTTTTGATAATTAAACATGAGCCTTAATTTATTTCCCCAATAAATTAAGGCAAAGCATAGACTTTGAAAATTACAATAATATGAATAATTTATGACAGGTAAATGCAATAAGATTCACTTGAAACATTTATAAAGTCAAAATACTGGTATTTTCGAGCGCCTTGCGTAAGTAAGGATCTAAATCTTCTTGTCTTAATAACCATTGCACATAATCGGCAGGAAGGTCAGCAATTGCCGTACCACGATGTTTACCAAAATTGATAATTTGTGGAATACGTGCTTCTTCTGAGGCAGTGTAGAGTTCTTCAATACTTTGAATTTGTAATTGATGAACTTCGTGCATCAAAATATTGGCCGTTAAAATAATATCCATATCGGCACGATGCGCTTTTTTAATCATATCACGCGCTTTTTCGCTGCCTTTGGTAATCATATAAATTAAAGCTGAAATATTGTGTGCTTCAGCATTCGGCCATACACGACGTGCAAGTGCTAAAGTGCAAATGGCTTTAATTTTAGAAGTATCCACACCACATTTTTCTAAAGCGCGAATATCGTAATCAATATTATGCCCAATAATATAGGTGGTTTCGGCAGGTAATTCGAAACTACTGTAATGCGGTTGATCAATTAAATCTGATTCTAAAATATGATGTACCGCCATCGCTGCGAATGAAATTGGCTCATCGACTTGATATAACTGATCGAAAATTTGACTTTTATCTAGACTGATTTTGCCATCTTGAATTTGAATGGGGGCGTAGGCAATCTCAATGGGTTGTCCATTTAAAGTATGGGTTTCAGTGTCGAGAATAATTGCCTGCATGTCCTGATTCGCTTGCGTCATTCAATAAAAATGCAATCTAACATTAGCCGCTGCGTATGACAAATTGAATTGAAATTTAATAGGCACTTGTATATGTGATCAATTTACTGATTTTTACCGTAAGTGTTTAATTTAAAATAAAATACACTTGCATATTAATTGTTGAAATCTTGCCTGATACGATAAAAAAGCGTACAAATAAAGATTGCGAAGGATGCAATTAATAAGAATATGAAGACAAGGGTAAGCAAATGAAAAAAATATGGTTAAGCGTGGCTTTGGCCAGCAGCAGTTTGTTTTTAACCGCCTGTAATGATGATCATGACGATACGAGTGTTGTGGTTGTTGAGGATGGTATTCCGAAATATAATTTTAGTGCCCCAGTCGTGAAAACAGAGCTTTATCGGGATCAGGGTGAAAATGCGAATAATCTTTTAAATGCAGTGAGTTCATCTAAAACATTGATGACATATAAAATGTTAGGTGTAAATGGACGGGAAACTCAAGCAACTGCACTTGTTTTTACCCCTCAAACAGTTAAACCTACGGGCGGATGGCCACTTGTAGTTTGGGCACATGGCACAACAGGCGTGGCAGATGCGTGTGCACCAAGTCGTCAAGGTTTAAATGGAAATGAGTACTTCATTGCTAAACTATTGGCAGCAGGTTATGCCGTTGTTGCACCCGACTACGAAGGTTTAGGCGAACCGAGTGGTAAAGAATTACATCCATTCTTGAATTTAAAAAGTGCAGCTTATTCGATTACAGATGCTGTTGTCGCTGCAAGCAAGCTTTTGGGTAATACTGCAGAAACGCGATGGAGTGTAGTTGGACATTCACAGGGTGGACATGCGGCTTTAGGTGCAGCACAGTATGCATCGCGGGCGCAGTTAAATTATAAGGGTGCCATAGCTATCGCACCTGCATCAAATTTAGCGTTGGTATTGGCGGGTGGTGAACAAAAAGCGGCTCAAGAGCCAGATGTAATAAAGAAAGCACAGACACTTGTGCCACTAGATACGTTTACTGCTCTAATTGCTGCGGGGCTAAGAAATACTGCTCCAACCTTGCAATATTCTGAAATATTTGTGTGACCAACAGATCAACTTGCTGCTCAGGCAGAGTCTATCTGTTATGAGGCATTAGGTGAGAGTATGGCTCAGTCAATGCGAGAGCACGCACAGACTTATGGAACATTGGATGGTTATCCACGTACTCAACCAAATTTCATGACGACCATCCCTGAAGTTAAAGATTTCTTAACCAATGATTCACAGCCATTAAAAGTGAAAATCAGTACGCCTATATTTATTTATCAAGGAACGGCTGACCCAACTGTACCGAAACAAGTCACGGATTACTTGGTTCAGTCAGCTCAAGGGATGGGAACTAAAATTCATTACGTCACTGATCAGGATTTACCTGTAGAGCAAAAATGGGATCATGGTTCGGTGTATGTGGATAATATGGATGAGATTGTCAAAGATGTTCAATCACTAATGCCTATTCAATAAGTTGTTGAATTACGATAAAGATTGATTTGACCTAAAATAGCTCATGTTTTATCTGAAACATGAGCTATTTTTATGTAAAACTGAGCAAAGTTCATTCTCTCAGTTCACAAACTTTATGCTACAATACGCGCCAATCTTAGCACGGCTTAAAAGCCCTAAATTAATAGGACCTCGCTAATGTTTGCCAATATTTCTATTGCCGAATTTGATCCAGAATTAGCTCAAGCGATCACCAATGAAGATGCGCGCCAAGAAGCTCATATTGAGTTAATTGCTTCTGAAAACTACTGCTCACCTGCAGTAATGGAAGCTCAAGGTTCAAAACTTACCAATAAATATGCAGAAGGCTACCCAGGCAAACGCTACTACGGCGGTTGCGAATACGTAGATATTATTGAACAATTGGCGATTGACCGTGCTAAAGAACTCTTTGGTGCAGATTATGCTAACGTTCAACCACACGCTGGTTCACAAGCAAACTCTGCAGTTTACTTAGCTTTACTTAACCCAGGCGACACTGTGTTAGGTATGAGCTTGGCACATGGTGGTCACTTGACTCATGGTGCAAAAGTAAGCTTCTCAGGTAAAACATATAACGCTATCCAATATGGTTTAAACCCAGAAACTGGCGAAATTGATTACGAAGAAGTTGAGCGTTTAGCGCTTGAACACAAACCACGCATGATTGTTGCGGGTTTCTCTGCGTATAGCCAAATTGTAGATTGGCAGCGTTTCCGCGACATTGCAGACAAAGTTGGTGCTTATTTATTTGTAGATATGGCACACGTAGCAGGTCTAGTGGCTGCTGGTGTATATCCGAACCCTGTGCAAATTGCTGACGTAACGACTACTACTACACACAAAACATTGCGTGGTCCACGTTCTGGTCTAATTCTTGCGAAAGCAAACGAAGAGATCGAGAAAAAATTACAATCTGCTGTGTTCCCTGGTAACCAAGGTGGTCCATTGGTACACGCAGTTGCAGCAAAAGCAATTTGTTTTAAAGAAGCAATGGCGCCTGAATACAAAGCGTATCAACAACAAGTTGTTAAAAATGCGCAAGCGATGGCTGAAGTTCTTATTGAACGTGGTTATGATGTAGTATCTGGTGGTACGAAAAACCACTTGTTCTTGCTTTCTTTAATCAAGCAAGATATTACAGGTAAAGATGCAGATGCATGGTTAGGTGCTGCGCACATTACTGTAAACAAAAACTCTGTACCGAACGATCCACGTTCTCCATTTGTAACTTCTGGTATCCGTATCGGTACTCCAGCGGTAACTACACGTGGTTTTGGTGAAGCAGAAGTACGTGATCTTGCAGGTTGGATTGCAGACATTCTTGACAGCAAAGGTGACGAAGCTGTAATTAATACTGTAAAAGCAAAAGTTGAAGCTGTTTGCGCGAAATTCCCAGTTTACGCAAAATAAGCACAGCCTTGAGAAAAGCCCCTCAAGGGGGCTTTTTTTATGGATGTAAAAAATTGATTTTTCGTTCAATAAGCTGAATTTCTGTTATAACTTAAGCGTATTGAATATGATTGTAGGCAAGCTGATGATGACAGTATTGTCGGAATGACAGGAATAAAAGTAAATGATTAGACCAAAGATTATTATTTCAGAACAAGATTTGCACCGTTTGGAAACGATGCTTGAGCATCAACCTAAATTGACGCCAACGATGCAACATCTAGAAGATGAATTGGCACGTGCTGAAGTGGTTGCGCCACAAGATGTACCGAATAATGTGGTGAGCATGAATGCCCGCGCATTGATTACCATTGCACCTGCAAAAGAACCGACTGAAATTACCTTGGTTTATCCGCATGACTTTAAAGGTGAGAAAGGGCAGGTGAATGTGGTTGCACCTGTCGGGACTGCCATTTTAGGTTTAGCTGAAGGTCAGGAAATTGAATGGCCACAGCCCGATGGTCATATGATGAAAGTCAAAATTGAGAAGATTTTGTATCAGCCAGAGCGTGAAGGCGATTATTTATAATCTGTTTATCATCCTGCGTTAGGAACATTGAAAGCCATGTTGATCATGGCTTTTTTATCAAATGGAGCGTAAAACTCAGTCCTTCAGGTCAGAGATATAAGCGACACGACATAAAGTGTCGTTTGATTTAACTAAGGACTATTTTCCTTGAGTTTTGATTGTTAATATAACCCCAGTTACGGATAAGCCAAAGATTTAATCACATGAATTTTAGGCTTATTCTTTTGGCAAAGTTGATACGCACATAGTGAAGAAAATACGCCTGCTAAAAAACCAGCAATCGAACGATGTTT
>NZ_VPEN01000022.1:0-20487 GCF_013417135.1 Acinetobacter sp. YH16051
GATAATCTTTTTCAGATTCAATCAATAATTGAACCGCTCTTTCTCTGATTTCAGGGGTATATTTTGGTTTTGTCATTGGAACATTCTCTCAAGAAAGTTGGTCTCCGACAAACCCGGTACGGTTCAGTTTGTGCAACAAAGCTAAATTGAAATATCAAGACTAACAAGAAATTCAAATTGATTACTAATAGAGCGGCTCACGGCGCCCTATCTTTTAGAAAAACGTATCTGCCGATACATTAAACCGCTCAGACAATGCCTTAATATGACGAATATTCAGTTGGCGTTTACCACTTAAAATCTCAGAAATCACAGATTGGGTTGCAACTTCTGCTAAGTCAGACTGACCTAAACCATGTTGCTCCATCAAAAAAGCCAAAGCAGCACGACCATCCCCTTTAGGCATAGGAAGATGCTCATTTTCATAATCAGAAACCAAATCACCAAGCTGATGAATAAGCCCCATTAAAGGATTAGATTCGTCATCACCAACGGTATCTAAAAGTTCATCTAAAGCTTCAACAAGTGTATGAAAGTCGTCTTCATTTTCTGGCTTGCTGAGCAATGGTGCAACGTAGTGCCAGTGGTCTACGGCCTGTTTAATCATCGCGTTCATACTAACCTTCCTTCCAATGACCTTTGTCATATTCTTTATGGGACAAGACATGACGAATATACACACGTTTTGCTTGATACATCACGACGGCAATAAGTCGGATCTTGTTCCCGCCAATATCGAATACATGGAACTTTCCAACTTTATCGACAGCTGGAAAGAGCTGTTTCATCTCAGCAAAATCTTTCGGATCGTTTGCCTTTATGGTTCGATACCAACCATCTAATGCCGTTTCAGCCTGTGGCCACTTGTGCATTGCTTCTATAATTCTAGCGTGGGTGATCACATGCATAACATTTTATCGCATTTTGCTATAAATCAAGTATAAACAAATTATCGCATTTTGCAATATTGAAGGGCTAGGATGAATAAAGCGCCAAATGGCGCTTTATTAATTATCAGAGGCTTTGTTGCACACACCTATCTGTAAAGGCTTTTTCAGCGATATAATTTTCAAATGAAGAAGCCTACACACAAAATCTACCGCACAACCAATTGGCCCGCATATAATCGAGCACTCATGAGTCGCGGAAATATTGCCATTTGGTTTGATCCTGCTACGCAATGGTATGCTCCATAAAAAGGCAAACAAGGGCGAAATCAAACATACTCCGACGCAGCTATCCAATGCTGCTTAATGATTAAATCATTATTCCGTAGGTCTTTACGTATGGTCACTGGCTTTGTGCAAAGTCTGATTAAACTCTGTGGTTGAGCAGCCCCGAATATCAGTGATATTCATAGCGTCAGTTACTTGTCTTTTTACATTGTAATCTGTTTTTCTAATTCAGCTATCCGTGCATTTGCATTAGTGAGTTGTGATTCCACATATTTGATCGAGCCTGATTTTTCGAGTAGCTGTTCATATTTGGCTTGCAAGGCGTTGTAGTCTTCTTTTGCCTTATCTGTACTAGCAAGAGCGACTTTCAGCTTGTCGGTGGTGTCATCAGTTTGTTTGACCTGTTCATCAAGTTTGATTTGCACCTGTTCCAGTTTTTCTGTGGTATCTGCAAGCTGCTTTTCCAGTTGTTGCACTGTTTCCGCATATCCGCCTTGTACTGCATCAATCCGTTCTTGCAATAGGGTTGCAATGACTTGTGACACGGTAACAAGTTCCGCATCTTTCAGAGTTTTTGCCGTAGTAACGGCTGCCGCCAGTTGCTCTTCAAGGATCTCTTTGCGGTATTTGTTGATAGTGGTCTTTGAGCCGCTACCAAGAACCGCAAGGATATTATCGTTAGTTGGGTTTGAGCCTTGTGCTGCAAGGGATTCGATGGCTTTTGCCACATCTGATTTAGTGATTGCCATGGGTTTACTTCCTATTGTGTACTGTACTGTATCGTATTTTAGTACATTACAGTACAGTACACAATCGATATTTTTTATGAATTATGACTAGCTAAAACTCACCCGTATATTCAAACCAATTCAGGTTGGGTCTATACCGCCTTTATTATTGATGTGTTCTCACGAGCAATTGTTGGATGGAAAGTATCAACACGTATGAATACAGACATGGTGCTCGATGCATTGGAGCAAGCATTGCATGACCGAGGCATGCCAAAGAATGTGATTCATCATTCCGACAGAGGTGTGCAATATCTTTCCATTCGTTATACCAATCGTTTAGAAGCAGCAAATTTACGAGCATCAGTCGGTACGACTGGTGATTCATACGATAATGCTTTGGCTGAAACGGTGAATGGCTTATACAAAACAGAGGTGATTGAATATTTAAAAGCAGATTGGCAAGGTTTAGCAGATGTACAACTTGCGACACTAAACTGGGTAGATTGGTTCAATAAAGAACGTGTACATAGTGCACTGGGTTATGTATCACCTTTTGAGTTTGAAGCAATCTACTATGATAAGATTAATCCGTTAGGTCAGGTGGCCTAACTTAAATAAAAAGTCTCCGACAAACCCGGTACGGTTCAAGGCGTAGGTGTCAGTCAGATCCATCCGACTCAGCATTGGTGTTTGCTTTTTTACCCAACAAGCTGCTGGAAACTAAAAGTAAGGCACCGAGGACAATTGCAATATCAGCCAGGTTGAAGGCCGGCCAATGCCAGTCTCGCCAATAGAAATCAAAGGAATCCACAACATAGCCGCGAAAGACCCGGTCAATCAGGTTGCCCATGGCGCCACCGAGGATAAGACTGTAAGCGATGGCTTCTCCTTTATGACGATTTTCAAGGATCAGCTTGATCAGAAAAATCGAGACCACTACCGCGATTCCGATAAAAAAGTAGCGCTGCCAGCCTCCACCATTCGCAAAAAGACTGAATGCGGCACCGGTATTCCATACGTGTACCCAGTTAAAGAATGAGGTCACTGAAATAGACTCGCCATATGCCATTGATTGTTGCACCAGCCATTTTACGGCCTGATCAGACGCTGCCAGCAGGCCCGATATGGACAACATAGCGTACGGTGACAGATGTTTGCCAAAAATGGACATTGCTTAATCCTTGAGCGCCAGAATGCGTCTAGCACCGTTAAGTACAATTACCCCCGCGATGGTGCCGATAATCAGATCCGGATAATTGGACCCGGTCCACGCGACCAGAGCGCCGGCGGTGATGACCCCCAGGTTGATCACCACGTCGTTGGCCGAGAATATCCAGCTTGCCTTCATGTGCGCCCCGCCCTCCCGATGTTTGGATATGAGCAGCAGACAACTGGTATTGGCAATCAATGCGACGAATGCGATAGCCATCATCACCAGCGATTCAGGCTCACTACCGAATACAAAGCGTCTCACCACCTCTATGAGTACGCCCACAGCCAAGATCAGTTGCAGTACACCAGCAAGATGCGCGGCACGTACCTGCATTTTCACGCTATGTCCAACCGCATAAAGGGCAAGCCCGTACACCGCCGCATCGGCAAAATTGTCCAGGGATTCTCCAATCAGGCCGGTGGACCGGGCGATCAGACCGGCAGTCATTTCCACCACGAACAGAAGTGCATTGATGCCGAGCAACCAGCGCAGGGTCCCGGATTCTTGCTTAGCAGAAGCTGCCGAAAACTCGGCGGCCTTGATGGTCTCCGGATTTGCAGCGACGGTTTCCTGAAGCGAGGCGCCTAGCCCCAAGGTCTTCAGTTTCGAGGTGACGGGCTCGACCTCACCGTCATGCACGACCTTCAACTGGCGGTTCGACAAGTCGAAGGACAGTACCCGAATCCCCTCAACGCCGTTCAGGGCCAGGCGAATCATGCGCTCTTCTGATGGACAGTCCATCTTCGGCACGGCATAAACACTGACCCATTCCCCCGACGCATCGGAGGAGGCCTGCATATCGGTATCCGCCGCAGGCCTTGCATGGTCGCCACAGGGGCCTCCGCAGTTTTTACTCATGATATGACTCCACTTGAATGTGATCGGGTTTTCATTTAAAACTATATAGTAGCTATAATGTCAATAGCGTAGAGAATCCGTTGCGGAGGAACCCGATGCGTATTGGTCAGTTGGCACAGTCAGTAGGGGTAGATACACAGACGATCCGCTTCTACGAACGGCAGGGCTTGTTGCCGCCGCCTGGTCGGCAGGAGAACGGTTACCGTGTCTATACCGAGAAACACGTTGAGCGGCTGGCCTTTATTCGTCGCTGCCGCATCCTGGATCTGTCACTGGCAGAAATTCACGAACTAAAGCGCTATCAGGACGACCCTCATCAGTCCTGTACCGCTGTCAATGCCTTGCTCGATGATCACATCTCTCATGTACGCTCGCAGATAACCGCTCTACAGGCGCTTGAGAAACAACTCGTTTCACTAAGAGCGCGTTGCAACGATGACCGGGAAGTTAAGGCGTGTGGGGTTCTTGCTGGAATTAGCGAGGGAAGCATGCATCAGCAGTAGGTTGGAGTGCCAACCAGATAATCCGATGAGATGCCGGTTTGCCTCACTCTCATGCAAAGGTAAGATCAACCATTTAATCCGCTTACCCTATTTTTTTTGCTTTCACCTTATCCAAAATTCACCACCCCATAATTGAAAATATTTTGAATTATAAGCCCTTAGGGTGCTCATAATCCATAAATCAATTTCGAAGTTCTTTGTTGCATAAAGCCTTTAAAGATTGAGTTTTCCTAAGCAACTCAAATTTAAGTTACAACTCGGGTATTAGGTCGGCCTAATTCCATAAATCTGTTGAGGACTGCTACGCGAGCATGAATTTCACTCATCTGACTAGGAAAGCTTCTTGCCATTAATTTATCGCCTAATAATTTGATGCAGTGCATCTTTGTTTCGACCAAACTTCGGCGATGATAGCCTGACCATTTTTTCCATAGTGTTCTACCTAGCAGGGTTTTAGTATCTATACCAATATGAAGTTTACGCCATTGGCGACGATATTTCGGCTAATGCTTTTTACGTTTCCATTCACCTTCACCTAAGAACTTCAAATCCGTGGAATCAACGAGTAGATGCAGTCCATTGCAACTCTTTTCATAGCTAATTTGAATATCAATATGCTTTTGTCTTCTGCGAATGGTTGAATAATCCAGAGCTGTCCAATCTAATCCGCAAAGTTTAATCAAGCTTTGGACAAAGCCAGTCACCATGCATACAGAAAGACGAAATAAGGATTTAATCATGAGATAGCACTGAATGGCTATGTCAGAATAAGTTTGATTTCGACCATGTTTTCCTTGTGACTGCGAATATCATTGAATCTTAGTATCAAACCAAATTGTAAAATTACCATGATTGATCAAAGCATGATTGTAGGATGACCAATTCGGTGTACGATAAATTTAGGTGTAGGCTATTGCTGTATAAGACCTTATCGGTAGGTTTGCGCAACAAGGCCTCAAAATCCCACCTTAAAATGCAAATAGCAAAAAAACTCTACCATTCGATTGATTTCATTTTAGAAGTAATGAAATTAGTATCTGTTTGTAATGATATTTTATAAAATTCAATATTAGATCTGCAGAGAAAAACTTATCAAACTAAGTATTGGCTAGTCTTTTTCTTCGAAAAACTTATCAAACGAAGTATTAAGTTAATCTTTTTCTTCAACTTCTTCCTTAAACTCAAACAAATCATTCATCGTACAGTTAAAGTACTTACACAACTTATCGGCGACTGGTAATTCAATACGTACAGCACGGTCATAATACATACTTGTGAGCGTGTTGCGATTGATACCTGTTGCATGCACCACTTCACTTAATTTTAAAATTTTTCTATCGCCCATGAGGCTAGATAACTTACAAGTAATCATATTTAAATTAATTTACAAAAAATAACTTGCTGTGGGTTATTTGAAGTTGTTGACTGAGTAATACTTTGCTAAAATTAACCTACAGCAGGTTATTACAACTTATAGAAAGTATATTTTATCCATTTCAACTAAATTATAACTTTTTAAATATAAGGATTGAACCTGCATTAGATTATTTTGTGGAGATGACCGCCGTGTTACCAAATGAGTTATTGATCAGCCAGCAAGCTCGTGACTTAGGAAATCAATTAATTAAAGAAATGAACATCAATAGAAGTTATGGAATGGCTAATTTTCTTGGAGTAAATACTTGCTATGATAATCATCAGGCTGTACTTATTTGGACATTTCAACTGCTTGAAAGGGAACCTGCCTTAAATGAATTAGCAGAAATTAAAAAATATTTTCTTTTAATCTTTCCAGATAGTGTTTATCAATTAGCCTAAGTTGTTTTTAAAATTAATTTATTAAATAAAAAGCACTAAATCAAAGAAAGCTTTATTTAAAAATACCTATTAATTCAAAAACATACCATTTACTGAATATATGAAGCATAGGTTCCTGCTCTATCACTCACTCGTACTAAAATTACATCGCTCTTTTTACTGATACTAAACAATTTATGTCCACGCCACGTTCTGCGGCTTCGAGGGCTAGTTTTTGTTGAACCACTGAGAACAAGGACAACAAACTGCCTACTATATTTTCCCGGAGAGTGGTGTAGGAACTTTTTCATTATTGCTAATCATATCAGCGACAACATCAGCAACGAGCTCCTCTATTCCTGAGAATGCTTTAGACTGATCCGCATCAAGCCAAGACAATGATGGAAACTCAGCACACAACCCAACATACTCATTATATTCTGCTGACCATGTAACACGGCAAGTATATTGTTTACTATCCATTTGAAACCCCATAATGTTTTAAGTCTATGTATAAAAGTACGATTTTCACTTAGCAGTACTTAAATAATCACCCCACCACTGCATCATTTCAGTCCGCTGGGCTAAATAGTCAGCGTGATTATAGCTGGCACGGGTACGGTTCTTATCAATATGTGAAAGTTGTGCCTCAATCCAGTTATCCTGGAACAAACCTGAGTCATTCAAAATGGTACTAAAAGTGGAACGTAGTCCATGAGAGGATAATTGATGTTTTCCATAGCCCATCTTACGTATAGCCATATTTAATGTATTAAAATGAATCGGTTGATTATGTTTCCGTGGGCTAGCAAAAATGTACTTTTCACCGTATGACCATTGCATGACGTCTTTTAAAATATCTAAAGCCTGATCTGAAAGTGGAACTAAGAAGTCGGGAATCTCATGGCCTAATATGACTTTTCGTCGAAACTGTTTAATATGCAAGGCAGGTATTTTCCAGATTTTTTCATTTAAATCAAAATGATGAGGCTCAGCCAATAACAATTCAGCCCCTCGCACGCCAGTATGTAATTTGAACAGCAGTGCTTTTTTAATAATCGGATGGGCATCCAATTTTAATAAATTTTTCTTAAAATCTGATATATCCTCCGCTTTCAAATACGGATAATTCTTCTTGATTTTACTGTTAATGGCGATTTTATTTAAACCATGCGCGATGTTGAATTCACAATAACCCATCGCTACAGCGTAGTCATAAATTTGGTTCAAATAACTACAAGCTTTCTTGACAGGTTCTTTTACTTGGCGTCCCTCTATTTTTTTGATTACTGAAACCAGGTCATAACGCTTGATGTTTTGAAAAGGTAAATCCTGAAGGTCTGGATAAATATCTTGCTGTAAACATCTTTCTGCTAACTGTAGTACACCGCAGCGGGGTGAATCATTAAATGCATTTTTCAGTTTGAACTGCAGCCACTCCTCCCCTACCTTACGAAAGGTGATGACATTAGAGACAGTATCATGCTCAAAACAATAATTATTGTCTTTAAAGTCATCTTTGACTTGTCGTGCCTTTTTCAGCGATAAATCAGGATAAAGCCCCAACTGAATGCGGCGACGTTTTTTTGTTTGTGGATCTGTATAGCGATAGCACCAAGATTTTCTTCCAGTCGGCTCAATCTTCAGGCTAAGTCCATCTTCATCGGATAAAAAACAAGTTTTTTCCTTGCAATGAGCTTGGCGAACTTTAATTTCAGTAAGACTCATGAAATTTAAATGAAACCTATCAGCGGATTGACGAGATCCATTATATCAAAATAGAAGAAAATATATATGATGCGTACACTACGCATCATATATATTTGTAATATATTGTTTTATATATTTAATATTTTAAGTATTTGTATTTTAGTAACCATTATAAGTACCACCTCTTCTTTAAGTTCCCAACAACTCACTTTTTCTGTCATCAATGTTAAATAAGTCTTGTGCTTTAAATTCTTAGATGACCTCCTCTACCCTTTATTATCATTTTTATAAAAGTAACTATATGTACTCATTAAAATTTGTAGAGCTCAAAAACAAAAAAGACCGCTATATAGCAGTCTTTTAACTTAATTAAATAATAATTAATTCATTTTCATCATAAGTGCATAAGCATCACGTTTGTTTTGACGCAATGATTCTATCTCGGACTTCGTCAGCTGTTTTACGAGAGTTGAGGATATACTTTGCTTCCCACTCTGTGAGCCTTTCGAAATCGTACCCGTAAATCGATTTCCACCATGCTTCAAGATTACCATATACATCCCTCAATTGCTGAAGAGTTTCTTTACTTAGAGCTAATTGTGATGAGTATTGTTTACCCGTCAGTGCATATGCTCCAATAACTTTATTCGTCCCAGTTGTTTCAATATGACCTTTTAATGCTGCAAAAGTACCACCTTGGGTCTGGGTATCATCAACAATAATAACACATTTATCATTGTTTATTGTCCCATCAAATGCTGGTGGGTTGGCTAATCTATGCCACCCATCACCGCCAGTTCTTGATACTTTTATAGCTTGAACTATATTCGTATCAACTTCAAGCCCAAGTTTCTTTGCTATAACTGCTGAAGTAGCTAAAGGAATCATATTACGACCGACTGCTTCCTCAGCATGTACAGGTACTATAATAGTTTCCCGACCATCGATAATTCTTTCTAGTTCAGCAATCGCCTCATCCGAAACTAAATCTTTAGCTAAAATATACGCACTTTCAACATCCCCTGCTTTAGCAGCTTCATACATGTAATGAGAGGTTGCATCTCCAAGACCACGGTCAATAACCGTTTTAGGAAACATATTCCAATCTGTGCGATATAACTTCATATTTTTAAATAAGTTTTAATGATGGCTAGCATTAAATTTTACACTAAATTTACCGCTAGCATCTCTTGGATATTATTTTTCGTATCAGGCAGCACTCTCAAAAGCCGTTTGTTTGGACAGTCCCCATGATCATACACGAGGCAGCTTCAAATACTTATGGGCCCATCCTATCCAGTTGTATCTTCTTGCATCACATGAATATTGTATACTCATTTTGACTACTTGAAAATTATGGAACAACGTCAATAAAAACAATAACTCTAGAGTCTTTAGTCGACATTCCTAAAAAGGTAAATTCAACATTTCTTTCCATATCATTTCTTTGTGTCTCTGGATGAACAAAAGAAACATAGCTTATTTCAAAGAATCGGGCTAGGGTTTTTATGCCAATGATTTTGTTCTCTTCATTAGCAATTAAAACATCTAATTCCAGATCAAACTCTTCTAATTATTTAATTAAATCTTTAACTTTCATTTTACTATCAACCTCTA
Source organism: Acinetobacter sp. YH16051 (assembly GCF_013417135.1). Taxonomy (NCBI): domain Bacteria; kingdom Pseudomonadati; phylum Pseudomonadota; class Gammaproteobacteria; order Moraxellales; family Moraxellaceae; genus Acinetobacter; species Acinetobacter sp. YH16051. Next base: position 9,605 of record NZ_VPEN01000022.1, read on the forward strand.
TGAATTATTTAAAAAATTAGCACAATGAAACTTGTGAAAAAAATGGATTTGAACAAAATTTTTTAGCAAAAAAAGCATAGCAACCAGAAAAATCTTTCCAGCAATCAACAAAAATATCCCCGTGTGCTTCCAGTTTACAACATTTTGACTACCACACTGCCCACAGTAGTAATAATAGCCTTTGATACGGCCACCGCATTCAGGACAATTTTTATGATTAATGAATAAGTTACTCAACGTCTCTTCTCCAAAATTCTTATTATCAAGTTGTAAGTGAAGATAGCACACATTTATAAAAATATCTTTTTTAAAACATCAAAAGATGTTATAAAAAAGACATTCGCTACTTTAGGATAACTTTTAAGATGAATTTAAATCTCCTTGATGAAGAATCAATCCAACCTTCTGAACCCACGCCATGTGATTTTTTCAAAGGTGAAAATGCTATCAAAAAAGCTAAACAGTTAGGATTACCTGATCTCGAGTTAGTCAGAAACGCAATTATGATCGGTGATGCTGACTATAGAACAAATACTCACTATAACCGTGCACGCTTTATTGCACGATGGGGAAAAATTGGAGAACAGATTGCTTTACTGCTTCGACAATCTGATCCTGCTTGGATATTCCACAATGACAGCCAGCCAAGAATTGAGAATACAGTAAAGAAAATACAAATTATCTTTATGAGCGGGAATATTGCATTGGGGTTAGCTGATCAAGTTGTATCAGCACACTGTGAAAAAGGATTAATGACATTAAATAATATTAAGGAGAATCAGTCTGCTTATGATGATGAGACAAAATTGAGAACATGGATTTTATACTTTCCTTCAGCATCACATCCAGCCTATAAAGACATTGATATCCCAAATATTCCTTTTGAATTTGCATACCCAACTAGCTTCGTACAGGACTTAAAAGCGAAAAAAATTTCAATTTTACCAAGTGACCATACTTGCAGAATTGCATTTGAAATAGATAATACAGTTCCTGTAAAAACTGATCCTAAGCCAGTATTGGAACCATCTAATGAAATTAAACCAGATGATTTTGATATTCAGCTTGTAGTTTAATCTGAGGTTAATGTGTTTAATAAAGATCGTTTACGTATTGCTAAAGAATTACGAGGACTTAGCAATACCGATTTCGCAGAAAAATTGAGTTGCTCTATCTCTAAGGTAAAGCAACTTTTAGACGTGGATAAAGAAATCAATGAAAATGATCAAGATGATATATGCCGTGTATTAAATTTACCCAAGTCATTCTTTGCAGGTAATGACACACAACCACATGAAACAGACCAAATCTTCTATAGATCGGTTGCTCGTATTAAAGCACAGCATAGAAAAGCTAATGAGGCATATACTCTTTTAGCAATAAATATTAACAAGTACTTAAATCAGAAAGTAAAGTTACCTACTTTTCACCGTCCTGATTTAGATATTACTGAGTTTTTGGGTGAATCTAAGTATGCCGATCACCTAGCGTCAGAGTTGAGAGGTTTATGGGCTTTAGGTAATCAACCTATTAATAACATTGTTTCGTTGTGTGAGCTAAAGGGAATCCGTGTCTTTAGATTACCGACTGAAATTCGAGAAATTGATGCACTATCTTTTTTTGATGATGAAAGTGGTAGCCCTTTCATATTTCTAAATACATTTAAGTCTGCCGAAAGAGCCCGCTTCGATTGTGCACACGAACTTGGTCATACCGTTATGCATACGCATAACAAAAAAATTCGTGTCGAGAAAGATAATCGTGTTCTCGAAACTGAAGCGGATCAATTTTCATCTGAATTTTTAATGCCAACAGATGCATTTCTTTCTACTGCTCCACGCTATTTTTCACTAGAAAATATGATTGAGTATAAAAAGATTTGGCGAACATCCCTGAAGGCTATTAACTATAAAGCTCACAAGCTGGGCTTAGTTAGTGATTGGGTTAATCGTAGTAACTCTATAAAGATCAATTCGTTGGGCTACAACATTAATGAACCTGAAGAAACTCATCGAGATGAGAGTTTGATGTTGCCCAAAATTATCTCTGTTTTAGCCTCACAACCATCTTTTGATAAAAATAAAATGCTTGATGAAATTGGAATCTCTGAAGAAGATTTTAATCAATTAACATTTGATGCTTTAGCTAAAGTTGAGCCCCCGAAGAAAAAACATAAGTTATATATTGTCGAGTAATACAAACCTTCCTTAAAAATAATGCGCCTTACGGCGCACTATTTATGCAAAATCCTGATTAATTTTTTTATGACTTCACGCCCAACGTAGTTTTGCATCCCATAAGTCATACTTTAACTGAAAATGTAACTTGCCCCATCATGACTTTTTTCATATAGCCTACTTGAACTGACACCATAAATCCCATGTGTTCCATAAAGCATCGTATACAATTTCAGATAAATTCTTTAGTTATGTGATCAGGCTATGTGCTCAAATTACCTATTTCCAAATAAAAGAAATTTGACACTCTTAGGTGTCGATACAAGCCAGTTTGATCTTGAGCTTAAGGATCATGTATTCCCTTCCTATCATGCTCCAATCATTCTGAACGGCTCAGATCACTTAGAGCTTGATATTGCAAAGTTTGGATTACTACCGAGCTGGGCGAAAGAATTGAAGTTCAGCAGTCATACTTATAACGCCAGAACTGAGTCTGTAGCAGATAAGCCTAGCTTTCGACATGCTTGGAAGTACAGCAAGTTCTGCCTAGTCCCAGTACAAGAATTTTATGAGCCGAAATACATCAATGGCAAGCCACACTGGTACACCATCAAGCGTAAAGATGATCAGCCTTTTACTGTTGCAGGGATCTATGATGATGCAGTGATTAATGGCAATAAGGTACGTTCCTTTTCAATGTTGACCATCAATTCGGACCATCACCCTTTTATGAAACAATTCCATGCACCGAAGGATGAGAAGCGATCCATTATCGTTATTCCAGAACAGTACAGAAAAGACTGGCTAACAGCCGATCATGAACATGCGCATGAATATTTCTTTCAAATGCCCGATGAATTCGTCACATTTCCACGCGATGAGCAGAAACAAAACGTCTTATTCTGACGCATCCTTGTTTATCCACAACTTTTTAAATTTGAATTTTAAACGCTGTTAGTAATATCCTATTTAAACAAATTCTACTTCCAAACACGCCTCGTAGCGTAGGAGTATCTCATGTCTAAGAAGTTGCCTATTTACTTCTCTGACGACGCATGGTCATCTTTACAAGAGCTCATGGGTCCAGAGGGTAAACCAAGTCCTACCATCAACACCGTGCTTGAACAAATCGCTGTTCAAAATGAGCTTGTTGAAAAATTAGGGCTTACTGCTGTCCTACCCAAATCCAAAGTATCTATTCCCGTCTCTTTAGAGCGTATTCCTGCAGGTCCGGCCTTCAGCACCAAGGATGAGCAAGACAAAGCACTCGATCTGAATGAGTTCCTGATTCACAACCCTATTTCTACTTTTATTGCCTATGTAGACAGTGAATCCATGCTCGATGCTGGCCTAGAGATTAATGATCCAATCATTATTGATCGCAGTATTGAAGCCAAGCATTACGATATCGTGGTTGCCCTGATTGATGACAATGCCTCGACCATTAAGCGGCTGATGATCACCAATAAGATGTCCAAGTCTGAAATCAAAGAAATATTTGGAGATGAAGATTATCCGCTTCCAGAACTTTGGTTGAAGGCTGAAAATTCGAATTACAATCACATCATTCCTGATGATAGTCAGACCATATCAATCTGGGGTGTGGTGACTTTTAATTTAAAGCGTATTTATCACCGCTCATAAAAAGAAGAATAACCATGCAAAGTGAAAATGAAATATTCGCGTTAGTCGACGTGAATAATTGCTACGTCTCGTGTGAGCGTGTGTTTAATCCTGCCTTGAATGATCGCCCAACCATTGTGCTCAGCAACAATGACGGCTGTGCCGTGGCCAGAAGCCAGGAAGCGAAAGACTTAGGCATCAAGATGGGTGTTCCTGTATTCCAAATTAAAGAGCTAATCAAACAACATAACATTCAGGTGCTATCCAGTAATTTCTCCTTATATGGCGAAATGTCCAAGCGCTTTATGGAGCTGCTTGGGGACTATGTTGCACCAGGAGATCAAGAGATACCGTCTGAAACGTCAAGCAAATTATTGAGAATTCATGCTCAATAATCCGCTTGATAAGGTTGTTGGTGTTTGAGTACACCATAACAAAGATGAACCAACTTCCTCATCGCAGCTCCAATCGCCATCATTTTGGTTTTACCATTGGCCAATAATCTTTCATTCATCCCTCTAATGTGGGGATTATGCCGAGTTGCGACAATGGCTGCCATATATAAACCGGCACGTATTTTGGAAGAGCCCGCTTTGGATAAACGGCTTCTGCCATGAATGGAGCTACCTGATTGCTTTTGAATGGGGACCAAGCCAACAAAGGCGGCCGCTTGACTAGCGCTTTCAAAAGTATGGCTGCGCAAGAAACTGAGCATTAATAAACTGGTTCGATCTGCAATAGCTGGAATACTGCTGAGCAGTTCTTTATCATTTCTTAAATCAGGATTCTGATCGATATGAGCATCAATTTGCTGGTCGATACCCTGAATGTGCTTGTTTAACTGCCTAATACTCTTATGGATAGACTGAAGTACAGGTTCCATCGTGAAGGTAGACTCTGCTTTTTCCAAACGATTCTTTTCACGTTGTAAATCTTCACAAAGCACAGCTCTTCTATCTAGCAAAGCATTCAGAAATTGAATAGGTTGGGGTAAAGGTTGCCAAAAATGTAGATCGGCAGTCATCGCAAATCGAGCTAGAACTTCACTATCCACCTTGTCTGTTTTATTTAGCTTAGACATACTCTGAGCAAAATATCGAGCTCTGGCAGGATTGGTTACACAGACTTGATAGTCCGCATCAAATAAATATTTAGCCAAGAGTTCATGATAAATAGATGTGGCTTCCATTAAGATAATGGTCTGCGTAGAAGTTGCAGCATGCTGCTTTAGCCAGGTTTGAAGTTGCTCAAAACCTTTTGGTGTATTTGAAAAAGTTTTGGTTTTCTTTTTACTTGCAGAATTTTCTAAAATTAAACAGCAATCAATTTTAGCTTTAGCAACATCAATACCAAGATAAAACATAATCTTTACCTGCTTTATTTATCCAATTATTGTTTTAGCATAACCACCGTCTTTTCTTGTGAATACAGCATCAAAGTGCTTAGTTACCGTCCAGAGTTGTGCAAGTGGTTAGGGCAAATTGTAGGTTTTATCTCTTTCACAGACTAAAAGTCTTAGGTCTATTACAAACTCTACAATTTGCATATAGTGGAAGCTAATCACTACAAGCTCCAAGATACAAGGTCTATTCCATTGATGAATGCTTTCTGAAGCTCACAGCTTACGAGCATCTATTTGACCTGACTGTATATGCTCAAGACATGAGGGCTAAGGCTTGGCGTTGGTTAGGCCTACCCTGCTGTATTGGAATTGGTCGCTCTAAAACCGAAGCCAAGATTGCCAATCATCTCGCCAAGAAAAACAAGTTCTTCAATGGGGTCTGTAATCTGGCCCATATGGACCCATGCTCTACAGAAACGCTACTCGCGCAGGTTGATGTGTCTGAGGTTTGGGGCGTAGGCAGACAGAACTGTAAGAAGCTCAATACTATGGGTGTTCAATCTGTGCTGGATCTGATCAATGCCAATCCTAAAGAAATCAAAAAGCAGTTTAGTATCGTGATGGAAAAGACGGTGCTTGAGCTACAGGGCCTTTCTTGTATTGACCTTAGTGATGATACTGTAGCGAAGAAGCAAATCATCAGCAGCCGTTCATATGGCAACCCAGTGTATGAAATGGATGACATTAAAGCTTCGGTTCGGCTTTATGTGGCCAGAGCCGTGAAACGAATGCGGGAAGATGGCTCAATCTGCAAGATGATCGGCGTGTATATCCAAACCGGTCGCTTTGATAAGACAGAGCGCTACTCGCCTTACATCGTCGTTCAAATGCATGAGCATACGGATGATCTACTGCTCATCACCAAGGCCGCGATGAAAGGCATCGATCAGATATTTAAGAAAGGCTTTAAGTATAAAAAGGCGGGAATCGTGCTGCTCGAAATTACAGATCAATCCAAGTTTGTGCCCGATCTATTCACGGACTATTCACATAAGCAAGAGCGAGAAAGGCTTTCAGATGCCATCGAAGCCATCAGTGAACGGTTTGGGAAGAATCTCGTCACGCTAGGCATTGCCAACAATAAAGAAGCCACATGGCACATGAATCAAAACCTTAGATCACCTTCGTATTTAACCAAATGGTCTGACTTACCAAGAGTAGGATAAAAACATGCACTTATTTAAATTAACGGGGTCGTTTGCGGGAGAGGGCGAAATCCTACGCTAAGGCTTTGGCCAACGATATTCTCCGGTAAGATTGATGTGTTCCCAGGGGATAGGAGAAGTCGCTTGATATCTAGTATGACGTCTGTCGCACCTGCTTGATCGCGGCCGCGATAGCTAGATCGCGTTGCTCCTCTTCTCCATCCGCGTTCCAAGCTGCGGAAAGGCACCCATAAGCGTACGCCTGGTCGAGCAGGCGACGCGGATCGACGTCCAGCGCACGAGAGAATGCGTCCGCCATCTGTGCAATGCGTCTAGGATCGAGACAAAGGTCGTCTCTGTCAGCCGGATCGTAGAACATATTGGCGGCGCCAAAGCCCACTTCACCGACCAGACCGACGGGATCTATCACCAGCCAGCCGCGACTGGAGAACATGATGTTTTCATGATGCAGATCGCCATGTAGCCCACGCAGTTCCGAGGCATTGCTCATCATTTGATCGGCTATAATCGCCGCGTGGACGTAGTCAGTTTGACAACCTGCGTTTTGATCATCGCGCGCCCGCTGAAACAAAGCTGCAAAGCGATCCCGGATCGGGAGAAGGGCAGAAGGCAGGGGTTCCTCAGATGCGGCATACAGCTTCGCCATTAGTTCCGCTGCAATTTCGGTCGCCTGGTAGTCGCCGTGCTCGGCAACGATGTGAGAGAGCATTCGCTCCCCGGCATATTCGAGCAACATCAGATTGTTCTCACGACCGAGCAACCGGACTGCTCCCCTCCCATTGCGCCATACCAGATAGTCGGCCCCGCGCAGTTCATCAGCAATGTCTTCTATAGGTTTCAATCCCTTGACGATTGCAGGAGTCCCGTCTGGCAATGAAACTTTCCAAACGAGGCTGGAAAAGGTGTCCGCAATGAGAACAGGTTGCGAAACGTGCCAATGAGCAGGAAAAACAGGCGGCATGAACATCAACCCCAAGTCAGAGGGTCCAATCGCAGATAGAAGGCAAGGCGTTCGCGGTCGGGGGCTTCGATCCCCAATACATTGAATAGGACAGCGAAGGCGCGCTCTGCTTCATCTGGCGCTGCCCAGTTCTCTTCGGCGTTAGCAATCATGAGTGCCAAATCGGCATAGCGATCTGCTGTTCCGAGCCGCCCAAGGTCGATCAGACCCGTGCATTGAAGAGTTTTAGGGTCCACCATGAAGTTCGGCATGCAGGGATCACCATGGCAAACAACCATATCGGTGCGCTCTTGGTCGAGCCGCACCGGTAGCTCTCGTTCGACACGAGCCAAAAGATCGAGCTGCGGCGTACTCTTGTCCTCGTCCGGTAAGAAGTCGGGATTGACGGCATTGCGGGACACCACATCAACGGCGCGTCCGAACATTCGCGACAGCCTGCGCTCAAACGGACATTGATCAACCGATAGGCTGTGAACAGCGCCAAGTTGCTGCCCCATTGACGGCCACGCTTTGAGCAAATCCGCTCCAGACAGATCAGCCGCCGGTACTCCCGGAATTGCCGTTATCACCAAGCATGCACCCTCCTGTTCCTCCTGCCAGTTGATCACCTCGGGGCAAGCCACACCTCGACCTTTGAGCCAAATGAGGCGGTCACGCTCTCCAGCGAGCTCACCGCGGCGGGAAGCAGGTGCGATTTTCGCGAAGGCATGCCCGTCACCACGTCGAAAAACAAAATCACCAGATTCTCCGCCTCTGACAGGCAACCAGTCAGAATGCGATTCACCAAAAAAAATATTAGTTCGATTCAATGGAGGTTCCTTCAGTTTTCTGATGAAGCGCGGAGGTGAGAGGTGGTCCCACTTGTTTGAACAACTAAAAGCTTATTTATAAGTGATACTCTGCTCTAGTTAAGCTACCTTATTTTGTTGTGGTAGCTGGTCATAGTAAAACTCATCTGGAGTCATTTTGTCCAGACTCGAATGAGGTCGTTTCAAATTATAAAATTCAAAATATGCGTTTAATTGCTTCTTCGCATCCAAAACATTGCTGTAGGCTTTGAGATACACCTCTTCATATTTAACGCTCCGCCATAATCGTTCAACCATCACATTATCAACCCATCGACCTTTACCATCCATACTGATTTGAATGCCATTTGATTTCAATACATCAATAAATGCATCACTGGTAAACTGACTGCCTTGGTCTGTATTAAAGACTTCAGGTCGGCCATATTTTTCAATAGCTTCATTTAATGTTTCTATGCAAAATGTAACCTCCATACTAATCGATACTCTATGCGCAAGTACCTTGCGGCTATGCCAATCAATCACAGCACATAAATAAACAAAGCCTTTTGCCATAGGGATATACGTTATATCCGTAGACCACACTTGATTACTGCGCTGAATAGCCAATCCTTTGAGCAGATATGGATATTTACGGTGAGCTTGATTGGCCTGACTTAGATTTGGTTTACGATATAACGCATTAATGCCCATTTTCTTCATTAAAGTACGTGTATGACGTCGTCCTATATGATGTCCTTGACGATTCAATAAATCACGCATCATACGGCTACCTGCAAAAGGGTATTGCATATGTAACTCATCCATACAGCGCATCAGCTTCAGATCTAATTCACTCACAGGTTTTGGGCGATAGTAATAACAACCACGGGAGACTTTCAGCAGCTTAGCTTGCTTAGATACTGAAATCTGAAGTGAGTCATCGATTAACTTTTGTGGTTGAAGCGACCCAGTTTCTTCAACACACCTTCTAAAAAATCAATTTCTAATGCCTGCTCACCGATTTTTGCATGTAGTTTTTTTAGATCGATGGGTGGTTCTGTTGGAGCTTTTGATTGATCGAAAGCTTGCGAGGAAGCTGAAATCAGTTGATTTTTCCAGTCAATAATTTGGTTTTGATGAACATCAAATTCAGCACTCAATTCAGCAAGTGTTTTTTCTGCTTTAATCGCAGCAAGTGCTACCTTAGCTTTAAAGTCATTTGAATGATTTCTTCTTGGTCTACGTGTCATAAAATACTCCATATATTGATGTTTATAACATCATTTGGGGAGCAAAATATCACTTATAAGTGTTGTTCAAATTTCCTGATCCACCTCTTTCATGTTAGAATGAAAACAAATAAACAATTTGTTTTTAAGTTCTCGTATGGAGGTGTTTTATGTTGTGGCTAAATTTACAGAGTTAGAAAAAGAAAAAATTCGTGAAGAATTGCTTAAAGTTGCATATCGATTTTTTGTAGATAAAGGCTTTAAGAATACTTCTCTCGAGGATATTACTTCATCAGTTGGCATTGCAAAGAGTTCTTTTTATATATTTTTTGAATCAAAAGAAATACTATATATGGAATTGTTAGCACATGAGGGAGAGCAAATTGAAAAGCAGGTTTGGCCAAAGGTTATAGCTGCAAAGGATATACGTTCAGCTATAAAGATATACTTAAATGAGATGGCTTTGGAACTAGAGGATAAGATTTTAACACAAAGGCTGGTTTACGACCTTGAGGAATACAAGATTGTATCTAGAAAGCTAAATCCAGATTATGTTGGCTCAGAGCATCTAAGAAGCATCGTTCCTCTTGTGGAGTTTATAAAGTTACGTCAAGACTCTAATGAAATTATCGATGAAGAGCCAGGCATTATAGCTGGAGTTTTAAGAGCAGCTTGGTTAATAGGTTCTCAAAAGGGAGATTTGCAGCAATACAATTATGAAAGAATTAAAGAGTTATTATTCGAAGCTGTTGCTGATCGAGTCACTCGATTTTAATTTAGACTAGATAAAGATATATGAAGGTGGTTATCTATGACAGAAAGAATAATTCGTTTTAATGATGTTTATATTTGCACTGAGTGAACCGTACCGGGTTTGTCGGAGACATTTTTATTTAAGTTAGGCCACGTGACCTAACGGGTTAATCTTATCATAGTACATTGCTTCAAACTCAAAAGGCGATACATAACCCAATGCGCTGTGTACACGCTTTTTGTTGAACCAATCTACCCAATTTAATGTCGCAAGTTGTACATCCGCTAAACCTTGCCAGTCTGCTTTTAAATATTCAATCACCTCTGTTTTGTATAAGCCATTCACTGTTTCAGCCAAAGCATTATCGTATGAATCACCAGTCGTACCGACTGATGCTCGTAAATTTGCAGCTTCTAAACGATTGGTATAGCGAATAGAAAGATATTGAACACCTCTATCGGAATGATGAATCACATTCTTTGGCATGCCTCGATCGTGCAATGCTTGCTCAAGTGCATCGAGCACCATATCTGTATTCATCCGTGTAGATACTTTCCATCCAACAATTGCTCGTGAGAACACATCAATAATAAAGGCGGTATAGACCCAGCCTGAATGAGTTTGAATATACGTAAAGTCACTCACCCACAGTTGGTCAGGATGATCAGCATTAAAATTACGTTTCACTAAATCATCTGCTCTTTTTTGATCATCTCGGCTACGGGTGGTTTGTTTATTCTTACCACGCCAAACACCTTGTATAGCTAGCTTCTGCATCAA
>NZ_VPEN01000023.1:0-20397 GCF_013417135.1 Acinetobacter sp. YH16051
CATCACGAATAGCTCTGTCACTGATATTCAAACCTGAAATAGCACCATATTTAGCCCACACCTCGCTACGAATACGACCAAGTAAAACAGCTTGTTTCTCAAGCTGTTTGTACTTTTGCACATTCAAGTTTTTACAATGGTGGATGCGTGTTAGTTTCAAAAGTTATTCCTTGATGTTCACTAATTCTTTAACTTTTTCTTTGTATTTTCTTAATCCGTAAAGTCGAGAGGAAAAACAATGAATAATCGCTAACAAGTCTTGTGTTACTTCTTCCGTTGGGGAAAGAGATTCTTGATTCATAATAATAACTTTACAACCATGTCTTTCAGCAAAAGATTCAAACCACTCAAAACCAAAACGCACCAAACGGTCTTTGTGAGCGATGACAAGCATTGAAACTTTACCCATTTCAATATCAAGAAAAAGCTGATTGAATTTCTTTCTTTTATAATTCAAACCACTTCCAACCTCTGACACCCAATCATCAACAGCATAGCCATTTACAGTACAAAAAGTTTCTAAAGCTGACACCTGATTAGCTAAATCGGGCTTTTGAGCAACACTAGATACCCTTGAATAAACAATTACTGATGATTTAGCTTCCGTTGCTTTTATACCGATATATTCAAGGTATTGATCGTGCGTGTAGTATCTGCGATTTTTAGGATTTCGACATGCAACCAAAATACCTTCGGCATCCCATCTTTGTAGAGTTTTAACCGACTTCCCAATCATTTCACCGAATTTAGCAGGAGAATACATTAATCAATCTCCGCTAACTTCTTGAAATCCTCAAGTGTATAGTCTTTAAATATGGATTCATCACAATATATGGCTAGATCATTGTCTTCATCCCATCCACAGATAGGGCATGTATAAGGGGATGATGCGACTCCTAGCTGATTATATTTTAATAAAATATCGTCACAAACCTCATAAAGTTCTGAATCCTCATGATGATCAACAACTTCAAGGAAAATTAGTTCACTAATATTTTCTGCAAATTTTTTGTATTTTTCAGGCACTTCTAGTTGATATGGCTCTACTAAATCATCTAGTTTTTTAGCGCAAGCATCACCAAAAATCTCTAATAATTTTTCCTCATATTCTTGACAGCGCATACCTTGTCCTGAAACGTGAGTACATTCAGAAAAGCCTGTATTTGCATTAATAAAATCAGCATAGGTGGGGCATTTATCGGAGAGTGATTGATTTGTTTTTTCAGGGTACGAAGAACAATCATAGCCTAAATCTACAATATCGGTTTCATAGAAATCATTCTTTGACCACTCACCATAGACCCATGATGCAAATTCCTTAATAAACCCATCTTTATTTTCAGGGGATACAAAATAAGCAAGGTCTTACTCTACTTTCTTTAAGCTTTCAGTCAAGTATTTCATTGCAAGTTTTTTTAAAATTTAATACCTAAATTGTATATGTTTGACTATATGTGTCAATATAATTATTTTCTATAAATCACTCCTTAAACACAGGACATCTTGACTCTGATGTTCACTATAGGCATGTGAGATTGACTAGATCTTGACCAAAAAAATCAATATCATTGACAAATGACGACAAAAATAAACCGATAACACATGCAACAATTCAAAGAGTATACGGGCTCGATCTATGGTGGCTTAGGGCATTTATTGATGTGCTATTACCAAGCAAAAAAGCTGCCCATTCCAGAAAAATTACATCAGATTCAAAATCTGGAACGTTTTGATTATGCCCTCTGGCGTGACTTGCTCAGCACTTTGGAGCAACAATTACCACAACCTGCTTTGGGTTTGGAAATTGCCAAATACGTGCAGCCCAAACATTTAGGCATCATTGCGTATTTAGCCTTGTCTTGTGATCATCTGGGTGAAGCATTACAGCGTTACCACGATTTTCATCGCTTGATTTACGATGGTGGCCCGTTGCAAGTCGAAGCACAAAACGATTATTTATCCATTCGTTGGTCAGAATTGCCCGTGCACATGACCACACAATTAACCGATGAAATTGCCATTGCTTTAATGATGGAATTTTTGAAGCACTTTATGCAGTTTGAAGATATTTGCCTGCACGAAGTACATTTTCATCATCCTGCACCCAAAAATATTGCACTGTATGAGCAGTATTTTCATTGTAAAGTGCGCTTTTCTCAGCCAATTACCCAAGTGTTGTTGCCTGTTTCCGAACTGGCAAAACCTTTTCATCAGGGCGATCAAACCTTACAGCATTTATTGTTGCAACAGGCGCAAGCCTTACTGGAAAAGCTACCGAATAGCACCCAAACCGATCAGCGTTTACAGCAAGCCATTTTGACGGGGCTGCAAAAAAATATGTATCAAATTGAACATATTGCTCAGCAATTACATATTTCTGTACGTCAGTTGCAACGTCATTTGCAACAGCAAGGCACGACCTACCAAAAACGCATGCAGGAAGTACGCTGTTTATTGGCAGAACAATATTTACAAGACCCACATTTAAGTCTGCAAGAAATTGCGCTATTGCTGGGTTATTCAGAACAAAGTGCCTTTCAGCGTGCGTTTAAACAATGGACGCAGCACACACCACAACAATGGCGGATGCAACGTGCTTCATGATTGCTTCTTTTTACTTTAATTTGTGTTAAATTCATCACAATATCGATCTAAAATGCGATTAATTTAATTGAAGTTTGATTAATTAACTCAAAAAATAAGCACTGGAGAATCAAATTGAATAAGTATTTCGCAGAACTGGCTGGCACATTCTAGCTGGTATTTGGTGGTTGTGGTGGTGCGGTATTGGCTGCAGCTTTTCCTGAATTGGGCATTGGTTTTGTGGGGGTATCCCTCGCGTTCGGTCTGACCGTATTAACCGCGGCCTATGCACTTGGGCACATTTCAGGTGGTCAATTTAACCCTGCAGTCAGTATTGGTTTGTGGGCAGGTGGACGTTTTGAAGCCAAAGAACTCGCACCGTATATTATTTCACAAATTATTGGTGCGACTCTGGCCGCACTGGTGTTGTATCTGATTGTACAGGGTCAGGCAGGTTTTGCAGGCACAGGCGGTTTCGCGACCAACGGTTATGGTGATTTATCTCCAGGAAAATATGCCCTCAGTTCAGTATTATTGATTGAAGTGGTACTCACTGCTGGCTTTTTGATGGTGATTATGGGTGCAACCGCCAAACGTGCACCTGCAGGTTTTGCTCCAATTGCAATTGGTTTGGCACTGACCTTAATCCATCTGATCAGTATTCCTGTAACCAATACTTCCGTGAACCCTGCACGTAGTACAGGTGTGGCGTTCTTTGCTGAAACTGCAGCACTCAGCCAGCTTTGGGCTTTCTGGGTTGCACCGATTGTAGGTGCGGTGATTGGTGCGGTGATTGGTGCGGTGATTGGTGCGGTGCTGTATCGCGCTATGGCAAAAGCTGAAGACTGATCTTCAAAACTTTAAATCCACAGCTTTTCAAGATGTCTGGGATTTATCTAAAAACACACAAAACAACAAAGCCCGTTCAAGCGTTTGAGCGGGCTTTTTAATGGCTTAGATGAGCAGATTAAAGTAGATTTAATATCTTGAGATGGCATCCATTATAAAAATGGATTTTCAATTTCACCCGCTTCGGGACGATCTAACTTTTCAGGCAGATTCGGAGTCTGCTCCAAAGTTGCAACAACTTCATTCAAAAAAGCCTGTAGTGCTTTGGCTGCCTGTAAACCCGCCTGATCTTTGCTGATTTGCAAATTGCCATACACATTGATGCAATCTAAATCATTTTCTAAGGTTAAGTCATGAATCGCATGTGATTCAGTCCCATTTTGAAACGGTTTAAACATTGAATTCACCTTAGCATGAAGGATGCAATATCCATCATCTTAACCCAGTTTAAGATTTCAACAACTGTAAAATATATTGCAATAAAGCTTCAATCAATTGCTTCACAATTGCATCTTGGGTATCTGCATCAATGCTAGCACCCGATGCAGGACTACTGCCTGAGCGTTTAAATTCGGTTTGCAAGGCTTGTAATTGCTCAGCAGATACATCTTCTGCGCACTGGCTTTCTGCATCCCAATGTGAGTAGGCAATCGGTGTATTGGCTTTTACAGCATTTGCAGTCAAAGGCAATTTATAGGTATTGCGCTTTTGTTCTTCACTTAATTGTGGGAATAAATTAATGCCCAACTGTTCTTCTAAATAGCAGACACTCACCACTTGCACCTGTAACGAGTCGTTATTGGGCGCGTAATAAGCCCCTATCGCGCCTGTTTTGGGCATATACACAGCTTTATACACCGCAGTCGGCACAATAACGCCCTGCCCAATGGTTTTTAGACGCTTGGCATTAAAACTTGGCCCCGTAATCACATACACATCTTGCTTTTGCTTAGTCACCACCGCTCGGGTGGCTTCTTCAAGTTCACGCCAGACCTGCTGATTATTTTTAGGGGCTTGCGGCACCATATTTGCCAAAGAAAAACTGTCAAACTGGGCTGCCAAGTTGGTCATGTCGGCATTCGGTGCCATGTGTCCACGGTCATAACCCGAACCACGATAATCCAGCAAAGTCGCACGATGCTCGGCTTTGACGCGCGGTTCTTCGTGAAAGTTATCTTCACGTGGAATCCGCTGACTCAAACGCGCTGGTGTTAAGGCTTCTGCCACCCATAACGGGGTTTTGGATACCCCTGAATACATCACATTAAAGTCATTAAAACACAGCGGATAGCTGTCTTTTTGCAGGCTATTTTTCAGTAAATAGGGCGGCGTTTCTCGATAGAACTGGGTTAGGCAAGCACTATTTCCTGAACTCGGCACCAGTGAAGTCCACTGGCTAATTTTTTCTTGACCAAAAGCAATCACAAAACTCCCTGTTGCCACTACACCGAGTAGCACTTTCAAGCTGTTTTGATTGAAAATTTGAGTCCAAATGTTGTTGGAATTGCGCCGTTTTCTTGCCATAACCGTTACTGTGACTTCGCTCTAAATCCGCAGAGTTTGCCCGAGCTTAACAATCCACTCACAGCTTGTATATGAAGCACCTCTTGTTCGTCTAACAATTAAACAAAACCCGCGCCATAACACCACAAAAGCCATACACAGCCTGAGTTTTAAGCACTTTTGACATCAGTCTAGATCAAGTTTGGTAGATTTGATTGCATCCGTTTTAGCGAATCTGCCAAGCTAAATACACCTTAAAGACATCGCTCAGCGACACCCAAGCGCATTGCGCTGCTCTAGCTGGATGTCATTGACGATTTAAATTGGTTTTAACTTTATTTTTGCGATTTTTGATGGAGAAATACATGCGTTTTCATCTTTTTGCTTGTGCTTTGGTTGGTAGCAGTATCAGCATTTCTGCCTTTGCCGAACCACCCATTCAAGCAGGTGATACTTTAGAAAGTTTATCTAAAGTCAAAATAAGCACCACGATTAATGGGCAAGCAGGCTCACTACAAGAATTAATCGCCAATGGTCAGATACGCATTGTACCGAGTACAGATACAAACTTAACAAGTCCAGCAGAAAATATAGCGCAACAGCCTGCAAACCAAATTTCAGCCGAACAAGCCAATCTGGCTCAAGACAATGTACCGATGACGATGCCTGTCGGGACTGAATCCGAACTGCAACACGCAGCGCAGGCAGAGCAAGTGAGCGAACAACACATACAAGCCACCTCTGCGCCATTATTGTCATCTTCAGCCGATTTACCTGTAAATGCTGGCGATGATGTGGATGTCACCGCAGAAGCGCTAAATGCTGCACCACAAAACCCTGCTGCATCTGAACAAGCAGCAGTCAATCTGCCCACGACTGAACGGCTTGAAACCACAGCACCTGCGGCACAGGGCGCAGATGTAAACGATATAGATTTAAGCCATCTACAACCAAGTGATACGGAACAATAAGATCTGTTTAAGACCAATCTTGAGCTAAAAATAAAAAACCAGCACTTTATAATGCTGGTTTTTTAAAATCTATTGAGCAGTTTTTAAATTTCGATTTGACTACCCAATTCCACCACACGGTTGGTTGGAATTTGATAGAAATCACTCACAGGACTGGTATTGCGCTGCATTGAAATAAACAGTTTTTCACGCCACGGTGACATGCCATCGCCCACCGTATGCATAATTCGATCACGCGAAATAAAGAAGCTCATTTGCATCATATCGAATTCAAACTCAAGCTGTTCATAGGCTTGTTTCAAGGCATTTGGAATATTTGGCTGATCTTTAAAACCGTAATACATGGCAATCCGATAAAAACGATCATCCAGTTTTTCGACTTGAATCCGATCTTGCTGCGCCACAAATGGAATATCACGCGTGATGACCGTTACCATGATATTGCGTTCATGTAAGACCTTGTTGTGCTTAATATTATGCAACATGGCATGTGGCACAATGTTAGGCGTACCTGTCAAGAAAATCGCATCGCCAGGGACAAATTTGGTTTCATTGCCCATACTAATACTGTGAATGAATAGGTCTATCGGCAAGGCATCTTTTTCCAAACGATTGAAAACCAATGCACGACCATCTTTCCACGTCATTAAAATGGTATACATGATGGCGCCAATTAAAATTGGCACCCATCCCCCTGACACAATTTTGAGCGAGGTCGAAGCCACAAAAATTAAATCTAGGGTTAAAAATGGCACTGCAAAAAGGGCAACTTTCCACATCGGCCAACGCCAAAAACCATAGGCCAGCACTGAAATTAAAATCGTGCCACACAGCATGGTCATGGTCACTGCCACGCCATAAGCACTGGCAAGTCTGGCACTATTTTCAAATAATAAAATTAAGATAAGCACCGAAATAAATAAGGCCCAGTTAATGAATGGCAAATAGATTTGACCACGTTCGACATCGGACGTGTGGCGTACCGTCAGGCGAGGCAAATAACGCAATTGAATGGCCTGATTAACCATTGAAAATACCCCTGTGATCACCGCTTGAGAAGCGATCACTGCCGCAGCCGTAGCTAAACCAATCATCGGGTATAAGCCCCATTCAGGCACCAACATATAAAACGGATTTTCAATTGCTGCAGGGTTGCGTAGCAGTAATGCGCCTTGTCCCGCGTAATTCAATAACAAACAAGGTAAGACAATTAAAAACCACGCGAGGCGAATGGGCATCCGCCCAAAATGTCCCATATCGGCATAGAGTGCTTCGCCACCCGTCATGGTCAAAATTACGGCGCCCATGGTGAGAAATGCAACAAAGGGTTGCTCTACTACAAAGTTAAACGCCCAGTGTGGACTGACCATGGCCAATACAAATGGAGTTTGGATGATACTGAGCAGCCCCGCACCGCCAATGGCTAAAAACCACAGCAAAGTCAGTGGTCCAAAAAATTTGCCCATCGTACCTGTACCATGACGCTGCACAATGAACAGTCCTGCCAAAATACCAATTGAGAGCGGTACGAGCCATTGATTAAAAATAGGCGTGGCAATACTTAGCCCTTCGATAGCCGACAATACTGAAATAGCGGGGGTGATAATACCATCGCCAAAGAACAGGGATGCGCCAATAAAGCCAAGTGCGATCAGAAAGATTTTTTTGTCTTCGGCAATGCGGGTGGTGCGCAGGTTCAATGCCAATAATGACATGATCCCGCCTTCGCCATTGTTATCGGCACGCATAATGATAGTGACGTATTTGAAGCTGATGGTGAGCATCATGCACCAGAAAATCAGGGATAAAATTCCCAATACACTGGCTTGAGTAATTGCAAGATGGGCCGTTAAAAAAGTTTGTCGGAAGGCGTACAGGGGGCTGGTTCCGATATCCCCAAATACGACGCCGAGCGCAGCCAAGGTAATGACGGGTAAGGCTGCTTTTTTTGCAGTACTTTGCATAGGTGTCTTCGATTTAGACGGTATTTTTGAGAATCATAGCACTACGCTGAAAGTTTTTCTCTAAATCAAATGTTTCAACTTGGCTTTGTACTATTTTTTGGTTATTATCCACCGCCTATGGTGAAGTGTCCGAGTGGCTGAAGGAGCACGCCTGGAAAGTGTGTATACGTTAATAGCGTATCGAGGGTTCGAATCCCTCTTTCACCGCCAAACATTATTCTCATGAAGTCTCATGTGATCTTAAAAAGCTTGAATCTAAAGGGTTTAGGCCTTTTTTATGTTTAATGCAATCCACTTTATCTATTGCAAGCTTGATCTAGTTGGGGTTATAACTAGGGGTATAATAAATTACCCCCAAAACTATACCCCCAATTCTGTGGAATCATTGCAATGCTTACAGATGCTCAAGTCAGAAAAATAAAACCATCGGAAAAGAAAGCCAAATAATTACCTATGATCGAAATCTAGCACATATCACGGCTGGCGGGCTTGGTTATCGTGAATTCTAAAAGTTGAACCCATATAGGGGGAAGCCCCCTACTCACTTAGGTATGATTTATTCAAATCACCATTCATCTATTACTATTAAAATATATTCGTCCTTCTATGTATTTCTTATTAGTGGCGGGTTTTCTCGCTGAGGACAACTTCACACGATTGGATTTATGGGTACAGATACAATCAAAGCCTAAGAATCTCAAAAGAGGCATGTCGCCTATCATTAAACTGATATGCTATTCAGCTCATGTTGATTTTTACTCATTTTATCAACATGACAACCTAAATATGTTTATGTCATCGACATGACAACTCTCTCATGTCGATTTTTATCGGTTTTATCGACATGACAGCCTGAATATGTTTCAGGCCATACAGCTAAAGACATAAGACAATATTCCTTTTAGGTTTTTAAGCACATCAACAACCTGAACGCCAAATGTCACATCCTAAAGTGAATTAGCTTTCTAAAAAGGTCATTATCAACCAAACACCCAATAAAAAACCACTGCTCAATCTTCCAGATCAACACAGCGGTTTTAAACTCATCTTTTACAGATCAGTCACATCTTACATTTTCTTTTCTTCAATATTTAACGCATTGATTGCCAATACCGCCTGAGTACGATTTTGCACACCCAATTTACGGAAAATTGCGGTCACATGCGCTTTAATCGTCGCTTCAGAAACATCTAATTCATAGGCAATTTGCTTATTCAACAAACCTTCTGCCACCATCATCAATACACGGAATTGCTGTGGTGTTAAAGACTGAATACGTTCAGCCAAAGCTGTTTCATCTGCAGCGCGAGGGTCAAAGTTAACATTCGCAGCCAAGTTTGGCGGCAACCAAATCTCACCTTCTAAAACTTGACGAATTGCTTCACCAATATGGCTCGGATGTGCCGATTTTGGGATATAACCCATCGCCCCATGCGCAATTGAACGTTGAATAATCGATGCTTCTTCGTGAGCGGACACCACAATAATTGGGATAGATGGATATTGCGCACGCACATGCACCAATGCAGAAAAGCCCGATGCCCCTGGTAAATTCAAGTCCAATAAAACAAGATCAGGCTCAGGTCCATTTTCCAAACGTTCGTACAATTCATTAACTGCAGCAGTTTCATGAATTTGAGCTTGCGGTAAGCTATAACGAACCGCCTGAATTAAGGCATGGCGAAACAGCGGATGATCATCAACGATTAATATATTCATAACAGACGTGAGAGATCTTGGGCACAGTTGTTATATTCTAACCATACAAAGACAATTAAGGATATGCAAGACATGACTTTTTTGCATTTATTGTGCAATTAATCACAGAAAAGCGTTTATTTTTTATGTTTTCAGCGCTCAGTCAAAAAGGTTGATCATTTTGTGGATTTTTTAATCAGTTTTATTTTACAACCAAAACGCTCAAAACAAGATGTAATATGAAATAGAAAATATCCCAAGATAAGGGTTTATATCCGTACCGATTCAGACAAACTCAGCAACAAAGCAGGACAAGCGTTTGATATTACCCCGGGCATGGTCGCAACAGTCGATATTAAAACGGGTGAAAAAACGGTGTTGGATTATCTGATCAAACCATTCAACAAAGCCAAAGAAGCCTTACGTGAGCGCTAAACAGAAATTCTCTTATACCTGAATTTAATGAATCATCTCATCCCTGATTCTTGCCTTCTCCCAAAACCCAATTGGGTTCAAATGAAGGCGAGAATGAGGGCGATAATATCCTATGCCCTCTACAGTTTTATTTTTCACAGATTTTGCATTTCATCTTAATGGCCTAAACAATCTACAGCAACGCAGTAAATCCTTATTTCCGCCTCTTTCCAAGCCTGATGACACTGTGTATAACCATAAGTCACGCAATGAAAATGATAAGCATAGGCAAAACAGGTAAAAAACCGTTAGACTATGCATCTCTCTCATTCAATGTCGTTTCAGACAAATAAGAAGGTAAAGGTTGATGCCGCTCAATACTGTCGAAGAGCTTGTAGCAGATATCCGTGCAGGAAAAATGGTCATCCTCATGGATGATGAAGATCGTGAAAATGAAGGTGATTTAGTCATTGCCGCAACCCACGTTCGCCCTGAAGATATCAACTTCATGATCACACACGCGCGTGGTCTTGTTTGCTTAACCTTAAGTCGTGACCGTTGCCAGCAATTAAACCTACCGTTAATGGTTGATGCCAATGGTGCACAACACGGTACGAACTTTACTTTGTCGATTGAAGCTGCTGAAGGCATTACCACGGGTATTTCTGCCGCAGAACGTGCGCATACCATTCAAACCGCTGTCGCTGCACATGCCAAGCCTGCCGATATTGTTCAGCCTGGGCATATTTTCCCACTCATGGCACAGCCAGGTGGTGTATTGCACCGTGCAGGACATACCGAAGCAGGTTGTGATCTTGCCCGTTTGGCAGGTTTAGAGCCTGCATCGGTAATTTGTGAAATCATCAATGAAGACGGCACGATGGCGCGTCGTCCAGATTTAGAAATTTTTGCTGAAAAGCACGGGTTAAAAATTGGTACTATTGCCGATTTAATCCACTATCGCATGACCAATGAACAAACTGTAGAGCGTTTGGATCAGCAAAGCATCGACACCGAATATGGTACTTTTGACTTATATCGCTACCGTGAACTGGGGAACCCAGACATTCACTTGGCATTGGTCAAAGGCGAGCCGAAAGAAGGCGTTACCACAGTACGTGTGCATGGTTTTAATCCAACCCGTGATTTGCTGAAGCTGAAAAAAGCAGATGGTTCGGCAACTTGGAATTTAGACCGTGCTTTAAAAGAAATTGCCAACAGTGAACGTGGTGTTTTGGTCTGGATTGGTCAAGCTCAATTGCAAGACTTGGGCCCTGCTCTAGACAGCCTTAAATCCCCGAAACAAGGCAAAGCCAATGCTGCATTGTCACAGCAATACCAAACCATTGGCGTGGGTGCACAAATTTTACGTGATTTAGGCGTTGAAAAAATGAAGCTACTCAGCTCACCATTACGTTTCAATGCTTTATCAGGCTTTAACTTAGAAGTGGTGGAATATATCACCGCAGATCCAACATCAGAGAAATAATCGAGGTTGCTATGGCAATTCGCCGTATTGAAGGTTTATTACATCTCGCTAGCGAAGGCCGTTATGCGATTTTAGTCGGTCGTTTTAATAGTTTTGTGGTTGAGCATTTGCTTGATGGCGCAATTGACACATTGAAACGTCATGGCGTATCAGAGGATAATATCACCGTTGTTCATGCACCAGGCGCTTGGGAACTTCCTGTTGTGGCTAAAAAATTAGCTGCATCGAATGGTTATGATGCCATTATTGCACTCGGCGCAGTGATTCGCGGTAGCACTCCACACTTTGACTTTGTTGCAGGTGAATGTGCCAAAGGCTTAGGTGTGGTTGGTTTAGATACTGGCTTACCTGTGATTAACGGTGTATTGACTACGGATAGTATTGAACAAGCAATTGAACGCTCTGGAACAAAAGCAGGTAATAAAGGAAGTGAAGCTGCCTTAACTGCAATTGAAATGGTTAACTTGTTAAAGGCTATTTAACGCTATGTCGCAAACACTTCAAGCAACTTATGCAGCAAAACGTAAAGCACGTCGTTTTGCTGTGCAAGGTATTTATGAATGGCAGATGAGCCACAATCCAGTACATGAAATTGAAGCACGTACCCGTGTGGAAAATGCCATGCACAAAGTGGATCTCGGCTATTATCATGAATTGTTGACTCAAGTGGTTGCCAATCATGAAGCATTGGATGCATTACTGGTGCCTGTTCTTGATCGTGACATTCAAGCCCTCGATGGTGTTGAACTCGCCACCTTACGTTTAGGTGCTTATGAGTTAGAACAACATCTGGAAATTCCATACCGTGTGGTATTGGATGAAGCGATTGAATTGGCAAAACACTTTGGTGGTGCAGACAGCCACAAATACATCAATGGTGTATTAGACCGTCTTGCCAACAGCTTACGTGCAGCAGAAAAGCAACAAAGCAACTAATTCAAAGTATTGAGTCGATTGTTGTATGGCTGAGTTTTCCATTATTGAGACCTATTTCAACAGACCGCGTCCCGATGCAGTCGATTTAGGTGTCGGTGATGACTCAGCTCTGCTCACCCCTCCGCCGCAACAACAATTGGTCATTTGTGCCGACACTTTAGTCGCTGGACGACATTTCCCCCTCGATACCAACCCACATGCGATTGGTTGGAAATCGGTTGCGGTCAATTTATCTGACATTGCCGCCATGGGTGCCACCCCACACAGTATATTATTGGCATTGAGCCTACCCCAAATTGATCACGACTGGCTCAAAGGGTTTAGTCAGGGTTTACATGATTGTTGCGATCAATTTGGGGTAAGTTTAATTGGTGGAGATACCACACAAAGCCCGCATCTCACCATTTCCGTTACCGCCTTAGGCTGGATTGAACAAGGACATGCCATTCCACGTTCAGGCGCGCAAGTCGGTGATTATATTTGCGTCAGCGGACAAGTCGGTGATGCCGCTTTTGGTTTAGATCATCTCGATCATCCTTTAAAACAACGTCTCGACTACCCAACACCACGTTGTCAACTTGGACAACAACTCAAAGGTCTGGCTTCAAGCATGATTGATGTTTCAGATGGCTTGGCACAAGATTTAGGGCATATTCTCAAAGCCTCTCAGGTCGGTGCTTGTATTGAACTCAGCCAACTGCCTATAGATGCTGCATTAACCGAATTACCACAACAAAAGCAGTGGCAATATGCCTTGGCAGGTGGCGATGACTATGAGTTATGCTTTACAATAAGCCCACAAAATTATCAGCAGCTTTTGCAAAAACCGCTGAATACCCCTATTCATATTATTGGCAAAATTAACAATCAAAACCGCTTAAGCTTTGAACAGAATGGCGTAGATCGTTCACTTCATTTTCATGGATACCAACACTTTGCAAAAACCCGCGATTAATTTCAAAGCCATGTCTTGGACTGACCGACTGATTGTATGCTGTGGTGTTGGCTTCGGTTCAGGTCTACTACCCAAAGCTCCCGGTACCTTTGGTTCGGCCTTTGCCCTACTGTTCATTCCCATTTGGTTCGCGCTTGGTTTCATTCCAAGCCTTTTTGCCATTGCCATCATGTCCCTCGTTGGCATATATATCTGTGGACGTACTGCACAGGTTATGGGCGTACATGATGATGGTCGTATTGTTTGGGATGAATTTGCAGGACAATCGATTACCTTTTTACCTCTGATTTTTATCAATCAAATCAGCTGGGTCTGGGTAATTGTGGGTTTTGCCCTATTCCGACTATTTGATGTGTGGAAACCTTGGCCAATACGTGTGATTGACCGTCGGGTCGAGGGTGGTTTTGGCATCATGCTGGACGATATTATTGCGGGTCTTTGGGCCGCATTATGTATTTATATTTATTTATCTTTTACTTTGGTTTAGCCATCACTAGGATTCAACATGTCTACCACCGTGATTATTCTTGCAGCAGGTAAAGGCACGCGCATGCGTTCAAATTTACCAAAAGTATTACAACCTCTTGCAGGACGCCCACTCTTGGGTCACGTGATTAATACCGCAAAAAAATTACAAGCAGATCATATAATTACCATTTACGGTCATGGCGGTGCTTTGGTGCAAAATGCGTTTGCGCATGAACAGGTACAGTGGGTCGAACAAGCTGAACAGTTGGGCACAGGTCACGCAGTCAAAGTGACTTTGCCTGTTTTACCACGTGAAGGTGTATCACTGATTTTATCGGGAGATGTACCTTGTATTACAGAGCAAACTTTACAAAAGCTACTCGATGTTTCACGTGAAACCCAAATTGGCTTGGTGACACTTACCCTTGCTGATGCCACGGGTTATGGTCGTATTGTACGTGAAAACGGTAAAATTCAAGCGATTGTTGAACATAAAGATGCGTCTGAAGCCCAGCGTCAAATTCAGGAAATTAACACGGGTATTTACTGCGTCAGCAATGCCAAATTACACGAGTGGCTACCTCAACTGAGCAATAACAATGCCCAAGGTGAATATTACCTGACCGATATTGTGGCGATGGCCATTGCCGATGGCTTAGAGGTTGCCTCTGTGGAACCTGAATTGGCTTTTGAAGTCGAAGGCGTAAATGACCGTGTGCAACTGGCTGCCTTAGAGCGTGAGTTCCAAAACTTCCAAGCCAAGCAATTGATGCAACAAGGTGTGCATTTAATCGACCCGACCCGCTTTGATTTACGTGGCAATCTCCATGCAGGTAAAGACGTTCGCATTGACATTAACGTGATTATTGAAGGTAATTGCGAACTAGGTGATGGCGTAGAGATTGGTGCAGGTTGTATCCTCAAAAACACCAAAATTGCTGCGGGCACTAAAGTTCAGCCGTATAGCGTATTTGACCAAGCGGTTGTAGGTGAAGATGCGCAAATTGGCCCGTTCTCACGTTTACGCCCGGGTACAATATTGGCCAATGAAGTGCATATTGGCAACTTTGTTGAAGTGAAAAACAGTCAAATTGGTTTAGGCTCCAAAGCCAACCACTTTACCTACTTAGGGGATGCCGAAGTGGGTGCAGGCAGCAATATTGGTGCAGGTACAATTACTTGCAATTATGATGGTGCCAATAAATTTAAAACGATTATTGGTGACCAAGTCTTTATTGGTTCAAATAGTTCATTGGTTGCACCTGTCACCATTGCCAATGGTGCAACGGTAGGGGCAGGATCGACTATTACCCGTGATGTTGCAGAACAATGTTTAGCCGTAGAACGCTCAAAACAGTTCACTAAAGAAAATTATCAACGTCCACAAAAATTGAAAAAATAAGAGGTATTTCCTATGTGCGGTATTGTCGGTGGCGTTGCAGAACGTAGTATTACCAATATCCTCATTGAAGGTTTAAAACGTTTAGAATATCGTGGATACGATTCCGCAGGTTTGGCACTGATCAGCCAAGGTCAAGTGTTACGTGAACGTCGTGTCGGTAAAGTTGCAAATCTTGAGCAAGCAGTACTAGATTCTCAAATAACAGGTTCACTCGGTATTGCGCACACGCGTTGGGCAACACATGGTAAACCGACTGAAAACAATGCACATCCGCATATTTCTGGCAATGTTGCTGTCGTACACAACGGTATTATCGAAAATTATCAAGAACTGAAAGACGAGCTGGAAACTTTAGGCTATGTGTTCAGTTCTCAAACGGATACTGAAGTGGTTGCCCATTTGGTCGACCATGCTCTTAAAACTGCACCGAGTTTATTGGCTGCGGTACAGCAAGTCGTGCCACAACTGAAAGGTGCTTATGCACTTGGAATTATCCATACCGATTATCCAGATGAGTTGATCACGGTACGTGAAGGTTCGCCTTTGGTGATTGGTGTCGGTATTGGCGAAAACTTTATCAGTTCAGACCAATTGGCGTTATTGCCAATTACCAACCGTTTCATGTATTTGGAAGAAGGTGATATTGCCCGCTTAACCCGCCACAGCATTGAAGTTTTTGTAAATGGTCAAACGGTTCAACGCCCTGTAAAAGAGCTGGATGCAACTGTAAGCAATGCATCGAAGGGTGAATATAAGCACTACATGCTCAAAGAAATTTATGAGCAACCTGAAGCGATTCAACAAACCATTTCACAAGCATTAAATGGCAACGCTTTACGTGAAGATTTCCTGAAAGATGCTGAGCTTGATTTTGCCAAGATTCAACAGGTACAGATTATTGCCTGTGGTACCAGCTACCATGCGGGGATGATTGCAAAATATTGGTTTGAACAGCTGATTAACTTGCCATGTCATGTGGAAATTGCCAGCGAATACCGTTATCGCACGCCAGTGATTGTGAATAATACGTTGTATGTGTGCATTTCACAATCGGGTGAAACTGCAGATACTTTAGCTGCTTTACGCGACACGCAAAAACGTGCTGCTGCAAAAGGCTTAAATATTAGCACCATGACCATTTGTAACGTAGCGACTTCATCTATGGTGCGTGAAACCCATCATAGTTTGTTGACGCTTGCAGGTCCTGAAATTGGTGTGGCATCGACCAAAGCCTTTACGACACAGTTGGCAGCATTAATGCTGTTGGTGCTCAAAATTGGTCAGGTGAAAAATGCAATTGCAGCGACAGAAACAGCGGAAATTATTGCAGACTTGTGGCACACACCAAAAGTAATTTTAGATACTTTGCAAAATGATACGGCAATTTTACGTTTGTCTGAATTGTTTGTAGAGAAAAATCACTGCTTGTTCTTGGGTCGTGGCACACAATTCCCAATTGCCTTGGAAGGTGCTTTGAAACTGAAAGAAATTTCATATATTCACGCAGAAGGTTATGCTGCGGGTGAATTAAAGCACGGCCCATTGGCATTGGTAGACAATGACATGCCTGTGGTGATTTTAGCACCGCAAGATGACATGCTGGATAAACTGAAATCCAATATGGAAGAAGTACAGGCACGTGGTGGTGAGCTGTTTGTATTTGCAGATGAACACAGCGGCATTCCTGCAGATAAAGAGCGTCAGCATGTGGTTTATGTACCGCAAGTCAGCGCGTTGCTTGCGCCAATTGTGTATAGCATTCCTGTGCAGTTGTTGTCTTATCATGTGGCAGTTTTGCGCGGTACTGATGTCGATCAACCTAGAAACTTGGCAAAAAGCGTAACAGTGGAATAATGTTGATTAAATTCAATTATTTAAATGTGCTTAGACAATATAGTTTTAAACTAAACATTAAAGTTCTAAACTGTAACAATATAGTTCTAAACTAGACATTAAAGTTGTAAACCTGATAAACCCAGCTATACTGATTAAAAAGTGGCTGGGTTTTTCTATGAGTAGAGCACCGAGATTTTTCACACAAGAACAAATTAGCAAAAGAATAACAAGTGGTCATGGACAAGGTATGGGAAAAGATTACCAACCATGGCTGACTATTCAGGATGTACCTTCTCATGGGGTATCTCATCGTATTTACTCTCATAAAACGCAGAGAGTTCATCATTTACTTTCAAATTTGGAACTGTACGTTTTTTTGATTTTAGATTGGTCTAGCTCTGTTCAGGATATACGGGAACAATTCCCTTTGAATCTAGATGACACAAAAGAAATCTGTTTAGAGCATGGTTTGAGACATCCAAGCATACAAGGCTCAGATCAAGTCATGAGTTCCGATTTTCTGATTGATACGAATAATAAGAACAAGCCTCAATTTGTAATTCAGGTAAAGCCTTTAAAAGAGCTATTAAAAGAAAGGACTATTGAAAAACTAGAAATTGAACGTCGATACTGGGCACTCAAAGAAATTCCGTGGAGTATTGTGACTGAACAAAATATTCCTACAACTGCCCGAAAAAATCTCGAATGGTTAAGCCCCTTTGTTACAGAACATATAGATCCTGATATCTGGGACAAACTACATTTAATTTCTTATTATTTTTCAAAGAAACCAAGTGTTTCCATCATTAAACTTTGTAAAGAGGTTGATGTTCAGGAAGGAACTACAGCTGGAACAACCCTACAATATCTAAGAATACTCATAGCAAATCGTTTGATCAAATTTGATATCCAACAACCATTCCAAAAGTTAAAAGGTTCTGACCTAGAATTTGATTTAGAGGTATCTTATGTGGCGAACCAATGAAGTCGTTAAATTTGATGAAAGCCACTACCGGATTTTATTCTTTCAATCTGGAGAAATCATATGGATTAATATGGAGGAAACCAAAGGTGTTCCCTCTTTAGTTCTTGAAGAGCAACTTTCACAATGGATTGATGAAAAACGTTTATTTAGAAGTTCAGACCCTTTTGAGTATCTAAAGTCTATAGAACCACCCATAAATTCAGTCGCTTTTGAAAAACGTGCTCAGGCTTATCAAATTATTGAACCAATTATATATGACAAAGGCTGTTTTAATGAAGAAATTAGAGCTAAACGGGTTCGTTTAGTAGAACAAAAAAATATCGCAACTAAAGCTACAATATACAAATATCTCCGCCGCTATTGGCAAAGAGGTCAAATTCCAAATGCTTTACTACCAGATTATAGAAATGCTGGAGCACCAGGCAAGCCAAGAACCTTGGCAGGCACTAAAAAATCAGGAGCAAAGCGTAAATTTGGCGACGGGACTGGTATTAAAGTCACGCCAGAAATAGAAAGGCTCTTTCGGTTAATAGCTGAGTCTGAATTATTAAATGATAAAAAAATTAATATCACATCTGCTCATCGAAAATTTGAAGAACTTTTTGTCCAACATTACCCACATATAAAACAGGCAGATATTCCGACACGTAGACAGTTTGACTATTTCTACAAACGTGAATACCAACTTCCACAAAGAATAGAGGCTAGAACACCTGTATTAAGTTTCCAAAAAGATATACGACCATTAAGCGGGACTGCTACAGCAAATACGCTTGGGCCTGGTAGTCGTTATGAAATTGATGCAACTATTGCTGATATTTATTTAGTTGCTGATGATGACCGAAGTAAGATTTTAGGTCGTCCCACACTTTATGTCGTGGTTGATGTTTTTAGTAGAATGGTGGTTGGTTTCTATATTGGCTTTCACAACCCATCATATGTTGTTGCTATGCAAGCTATTGTAAATGCTTGCAGTGATAAAGTTGATCTATGCAAGATGTTTGGGATTGATATTCAACCAGAACAATGGCCAACGATAGGTTTGCCGGATGCCATTCTTGCTGACCGTGGCGAAATGATGAGCCATCAAGTCGAACGTTTAATCTATGGTTATAATGTTCGTATTGAAAATGCACCTGCTTATCGAGGGGATGCTAAAGGAATTGTTGAGCGCTACTTTGGAACGTTACAGGCAGAATTCAAACCCTATGCCCCTGGCGTAGTAAAAGGAAACCGTATTAAAAAACATGGCGAAAGTGATTACCGCCTTGAGGCAGCTCTGCCCATTACAGCATTTACCAAGATGATCATAAAGACAATACTTTATCGTAATCAGCATCATGTATTGGATACTTATGACAGAGAGGCCGATTTCCCTCCAGATTTACCTTCTATCCCATTACATATATGGAATTGGGGTATTCAAAACCGCACAGGTCATCTTCGCATCGTAGAACCAACACCTTTTCGGATCATGATACTACCTCGTAAGAAAGTTTCCATTTCTACTTCTGGCGTCAATTTATGGGGACTGTATTACATTGGATCAGAGATACTTAGAGAGGGTTGGCTACATCGTAGTAAAGAAGTCTCTCGCCCACAGGATCTTCAAGCTGCCTATGATCCAAGTAATGTAGATAAGATATATTTATTTCCGAAACATGATAGTACGATCTATTGGGAATGCTCTTTATCAACTAAAAGTCGTCAATTTTCGGGTAAATCATTTTGGCAAGTCTGGGAAATACAAGATCAAGAAAAAAATCTACATGCAATTGGAAAAGATAATAGCAAAGCTGCTCGTAGAGAGCTGGATCAATTTATTCGTGACACCATTGCTGAAGCAAAAAAAATGGCGACCAACTCTGGTGTGTCAAATCGTCAGCGTTTATCTGAAATTAAATCAAATAAAAAATCTGCTCGTGAAAATGAAAAATTATCAGATAATTACTCGAAGACTGATAAACACCCTAAAGATAAAGGAACGATTATTTCATTTAAGCCAAAGCAAGATGAATCAAGTTATCCACAATTCGTTCCAGGTTTTTTTGATGACGAGGATGACCAATCATGAATAATCTAATAACAGATGCTGAGTATCATGACACTGGTGTGCATGCTTACAAAGGTAATCCTTTCATCGAAGCTTTACCTCCCATTCAAGAGCCTTTTGAAGATACAAAAATTCTCATCTCTAAAGTAACACCTACCCTTGACGATGAACCGTACCGGGTTTGTCGGAGACTTTTTTATTTAAGTTAGGCCACCTGACCTAACGGGTTAATCTTATCATAGTACATTGCTTCAAACTCAAAAGGCGATACATAACCCAGTGCACTGTGTA
>NZ_VPEN01000024.1:0-15048 GCF_013417135.1 Acinetobacter sp. YH16051
GATAATCTTTTTCAGATTCAATCAATAATTGAACCGCTCTTTCTCTGATTTCAGGGGTATATTTTGGTTTTGTCATTGGAACATTCTCTCAAGAAAGTTGGTCTCCGACAAACCCGGTACGGTTCACACATAAATTGTAATGCAGATTTGCTAGGGTTCAAAACTGAAATCAAATATAAAGGCACTAGGGTAATAGATAGCTATACAGAACCTTATGTGAAAATGGAGCCTATTGTTCCTGATACGATTGGTTCAAGTTTTTCTAAAGCGATTTGTAGCTGAGAATATAAGTTATAAGGAAAAAGTGGGAAGTACTTTTTCCTTAAACTTAATGATTAGAATTCAACATTTGCTTGTTCAAGCATCCACTTTTCATATTCCACATGCCATTTTCTTAACCAGATGTAGCTATGCAAAATTCACATTATGATTCCCCAGATTTTTTTCATGAATAGAATATTTAACAATAGACCTTGCGGAGTATGCTTTTACCTAATTTTGAATTGGTTAAAACCTTATAAAATATAGTTTGTGGCTGTTTAAATTTTGACTAATGCAAGGTCTAATATATTTTTTAAGGCGACTGATGCAAAAATCTATTTTTTGTTAAAGGATGGCTAATCATTGTATTTCAACCGCAGATTATGCACGAATGCTAAAAAATCTGGGATGCAAATATTAACCAAGAAGAAGATCGTTTTTTGATTTATGAAAGAAGTCTATAGTAGTATTTGTTTTTTTAGTACTTTATAAAAATATTTGGGGTTAATATGAAACTACACAATGATAATTTAATTTTTTCACCCTCTGATTTAATTTTGTTTTTAGAAAGTCCTTTTGCTTCCTGGATGGAACATTTCAGTCTTATTTCTCCTGAAGCTTTAGATTTAAAAGATCAGGATGATGCAATGATGCTCATGCTTCAGGATAAAGGTGCAGAGCACGAATCATCTGTATTGGAAGGATTGAAGCAACAAGGCTTAACGATTGCGAATATAGGATTAAGTTCAGATAAGAAAGCTGCAACGATACAGGCCATGAAAGAAGGTGCAGATGTTGTTTTCCAGGCTTGTTTAAGTCAAGATCAGTTTACAGGATTTGCTGATTTTTTAGTCAAGGTTCCAGGTTCTAGTCAACTTGGGGACTATCATTATGAAATTTGGGACACCAAACTTTCAAAATCATTACAACCATATTACACCATTCAATTGTGTTGCTATCAGGAAATGATTGCAGCTATTCAAGGCCGTTATTCGAATGATTTTGTCATTATTTTAGGCGATCAAACTCAACAGCGATTGAGAACACAAGAATTTTACTATTACTACCAATCAGTAAAAAATGCCTTTTTGCAATTGCACGAAGAATTCGATTTAGAAAAGTACCCTAATCCTTCTGACTCCAAGTCATGGGGTTGTTGGAGTAATTATGCGAAGCAATTACTCAAAGAGGCAGATCATCTTTCTCAAGTCGCCACAATTACACGCTCGCAAATCAAGAAGCTGAATGCTGATGGTATTCAGACGATGCAAGACTTGATTAATAGTGATAAGCCAAGCATTAAGAGCTTGAATACTGATGTATATAAAAGATTAAAAGCTCAGGCCCAAATTCAGAGAAAAAGTGAAGGGCTTGCAACGCCTTTATTTGAAATCATTAACACTCATGAAAAATTAGGATTGGCACTATTACCTCAGCACTCTGAAAATGATGTGTACTTTGATATCGAGGGGTTTCCTTTAATTGAAGGGGGACTTGAGTACTTGTGGGGATGTACATATTTCGATGAAAAAGGTGAGCGTAAGTTTATAGATTTTTGGGCTCACAATGAAGTCGAAGAAAAAATGGCATTTAAATCATTTATCGAATGGGTTTATGCACGTTGGCAGCAAGATCCTACAATGCATATTTACCATTATGCAAACTATGAAATTGCTGCATGTAAGAAGCTCATGTGCCGTTATGGTGTTTGTGAATTAGAAGTAGATCAATTGCTAAGAAATGGAGTTTTTGTTGATTTATACAAGATCGTTAAAAATGGATTACTGATTGGTGAACCAAAATATTCTATTAAAAATGTAGAACACTTATATCGTGGTAAACGTGAAACAGAAGTGGGTTCCGGTGGCGATTCTGTTGTCGTGTATGAAAATTGGCGAGTTAATCCAGATGGATTAATCTGGCAAACATCAAAAGTCCTGAAAAGTATTCGAGACTACAATATTGATGATTGTAATAGTACGCAAGAGTTGGTGGCTTGGTTGCA
This sequence comes from Acinetobacter sp. YH16051, assembly GCF_013417135.1. NCBI lineage: Bacteria > Pseudomonadati > Pseudomonadota > Gammaproteobacteria > Moraxellales > Moraxellaceae > Acinetobacter > Acinetobacter sp. YH16051. Next base: position 2,267 of record NZ_VPEN01000024.1, read on the forward strand.
TCAGAAACAGCAAGAATTTGGCATCCAGTATGTAGGTAAAAAAGACATTGTAGAAAAAGAGGTAAGTGAGGAAATAACGGCAATAACTCACTTAAGAGATCAATTATTGAGTAAAGCAGAATCTCTTAAGGCTCACGATATAATTGAGTCACAAATTTGTGAAAACATGGCTTGGGCCCTGGAATTCCATCGTAGAGAAGCTAAGCCAGTTTTTTGGCGACTTTTTGAAAGAATGGGCTTAACAGTAGAAGAGCTTTATGATGACCTTGATTGTCTAGTAAATTGTATTCGTACAGACAAAGAGCCATTTAAACCAACCCCTAAAGCAAGAAGCTTAGCATATGAGTATTCATTTGATCCTCATCAAGAATTTAAAATGGCAAATACCACTAGCTTTTATATTCTTGGGGAGGAAGATGAAAAGGGGAACAATCTTAAAGCGACATTATTAAAAGAGCATTCATCAGTTTCAAAAGGCAGAATTTGCTTACAGCTTAAAGAGCCGCTTTCTGTTGTGCATTTAATCCCAGATGATTATGTGAATCCAAAGCCTATTCCAAAAGCAATAGAAACAGTAGTTCGAAGCTATTATGAAAACCAGCTCAATGATGATGCTATTCTCCATTTTTTAAGACGGGATTATCCACGCATCAAGGGGATAGAAAAGGGAGAAATAATTGTTTCTAGCCATAAAAATTCAGAAAAGTTGGATCAAATAAAATCGGCAATTTGTAATTTAGATAACTCATATATTGTAATTCAAGGACCTCCTGGTGCAGGAAAAACCTTTACAGGTAAGCATGTTATTGCAGAACTGCTTATGCAAGGAAAGAAAGTAGGCATTAGCTCAAATTCCCACAAGGCAATTAATAATCTTCTGATTGGTGTGGCACAGTATTGTCAAAATGAAAATATTCCAGCTCATTTCTATTGTACAAAAAATACAGATGCTGAGATTGAAAACTTTGGAATTTCAGAAATTAAGAATGACAAAATAGTTGAATATCTTGATGGTGCATGTGTCATTGGTACCACGGCTTGGGGGTTTTCTCGTGAGGAGTTAAATAAGCAATTTGATTATTTGTTTATTGATGAAGCAGGGCAAGTATCGGTAGCGAACTTAATTGCAATGAGTCAATCCGCTCATAATCTAGTTTTAATGGGTGACCAAATGCAACTAGGACAACCAGCACAAGGTACGCACCCTGGCGATAGTGGTTTGTCTATTTTGGATTATTTGCTAAGAGATTATCCAACAATTGAGTCTAACCGAGGCATCTTTCTCGACACCACCTACAGAATGCATTCAAAAGTAAATGAGTTTATCAGTCAGGCAATTTATGAGGGTAAGTTAAATTCACACAAGTCTAACGATCTGCAAGTTATTCAAGTCCCTGATGCTTATAAGGGGGTATTAAATAAGGAAGCAGGTGTTGTATTCATCCCCGTTGAACATGAAGGAAATACTCAAGCGAGTGATGAAGAGGTTCAAGCGATTCAACATGCTGTGAATGAGCTCATTGGGCGAATTTATACCGATAAGGAAGGTAATAAAAAGCCTATTACTTTAGATGATATTTTATTTGTAGCGCCGTATAACTTTCAGGTGACTAAACTTAAATCTGCTTTAGGTGAAAATGCAAAGCTAGGAAGTGTAGATAAATTTCAAGGTCAGGAAGCGCCTATTGTATTTTTTAGCTTATGTGCAAGTGATGCGGACGATTCACCACGTGGAATGGATTTTTTGTTTGATAAAAACCGTTTAAATGTAGCGAATTCGAGAGCACAGTCTTTAGCAATCGTGGTAGGGAATCCAAACTTAATGAATAGTAATACAAGCAATATTAAACAGCAGAAGTTAGTAAATGTATTTTGTCAGTTAATGGCATATGCACAAAATAGTAAAGGTTAATATCAGGATATTTATAAATGAATCAAGTTAATTTAACAAAACCAAAATGGGTACGTTTATATACTGAAAAGTTATTCCCTAAAATTAAAGAATATGAAAATAAACAAAGCGAACTTGCAATTAGAATTAGGGATATAAAAAAAAGTGTGGGACAAGATTTTAAATCTGATCTTATTTTTGATGAAAATAAGAGCATTGTTAATGATGAAAAATATCATCATAAGGAAATAGATCCTTTTACGGTTCTTAGTCTACTTAATGTAGGGACTCATGCTAATCGTTTGCAGATGCATAATGCTTTTTTAGAACTCAGCGAAGAGGAAGGCTTTGGGCTGGAAGATATAAAAAATATCCCTAGTTCTGATGGACAACGGGCTTGGTATTACCCCTATAAAGTTTTTAAAAATAAAAATGGCTCCATTGTCGAGCGAGATCATGACACGATTCCGAAACTGTGGGGGGTATTTAAAGAAATCAATGCTAAAGATAACCAGGAATATTTAAATTTCGATGATGTCAAGGAGATTTTGAAGATTAGTTCTGTTGGCATTAATAAATTATCTACAGCACTGTATCGTTGTAAACCTGAAGTCTATTTTCCACTCAATGCGGTTGGTCAAAGATATCTTACGAAGAATGAGATTAAATTTAATGTGAATTCAGGCAATACTGAAAAAGTTAATAAAAAGGTTTGGGGTGATTATATTGAAACTTTAAAAGCTCTGAAAAAGCGAAAACAAGAGAGCAGAAATATACTAGATAGTTATTCAAGGATTGTAGAGCAAGATAAGTTAAACGATGTATTATTCACACGAAATCAAATTTTGTATGGTCCTGCAGGGACAGGCAAAACATATAATACAATTAATGAAGCGTTATCAATTGTTTATAAGATTCAAAAAGATACTTTAAAAGAAATTATTCAGAAAGAACTGGAATCAAGAAAGATACCTATTTCAAATGAAAAAATTAGAGAGGAAATGAATCAAAGGTTCAATGAATATCTAAAAAGTACTGATAAACAAATAGCTCAAATTGGTTTTGTTACCTTTCACCAAAGCTATGGTTATGAAGATTTTGTAGAAGGCATTAAAGTTAAAGAAGTTAATGGACAATTAAAATATCCAGTAGAAGCAGGAGTGTTTAAACGTTTTTGTAAGTCCGCGAAAGATAATCCGACAGAAAACTATGTGCTGATTATTGATGAAATTAACCGAGGTAATATTTCCAAAATTTTTGGTGAACTTATTACTTTAATTGAGGAATCCAAACGTGCAGATCAACTTGAAGAGTTGTCTGTAACTCTTCCTTATTCAAATGAGCAATTTAGTGTACCAAACAATCTTTATATTATAGGTACGATGAACAGTTCTGACCGTTCATTAACTTCAGTAGATATTGCTTTAAGACGACGTTTTGAATTTATTGAAATGATGCCCGAGCCTAATGTTTTAAAGGATATTCAAATCACAAAAGAGAATAAAGTAGTGGAAGCTATTGATGTAGCTAAATTATTAGAGGTAATGAATAAACGTATTAAGGTTTTATTAGATAGAGATCACTGTATTGGTCATGCTTATTTTACTGAATTAAAACCTACTTCTGAAAAAGCAGCAGCTACGGTTCAAGAGCTTATGCAAATTTTTGAGAAAAAGATTATTCCTTTGTTGCAAGAATATTTTTTTGATGATTGGAGTAAAATCAAGTTAGTACTCGGAAATAACGGAATGATTAAAACTGAAAAATTGGAAAAGTCTTTATTTCCAAGTATGGATGATCAGTTAATTAGTAATCTTGAAAGTCGAAACTGGGAAATTAATCAAGATTTATTTAAAAATGAAGCAGACCTTCAGGATCAAATTGTTTCTCTTCTGCAGATTGTTACAGGCGTGAAAGCAAAAGAAAATGACTTGTAATAGGCTGAATTATAGTGCTTCTGAGTATTAGAGAATATGGTGTCATTGAAGACAATGGCACTGAACATGCATGTGTTAAAGAGTTGGATCATATCTGTGTTCCAACCTCAGTATTTGACTATTTATGTGAGCTTTCTAGTCAAACAAAAAAAAATGGTACTGCCATTTTTGAGTTAGAAGGCAGACGTAAAATAAAAGTAGATAACTATGTTGGTATTATCCAAACACCATGTGGTCATACAATTGAAATATTACCTAAGCATGTAGAAATACATGAGCAAGATAAAAGGGAAATTGTACTTGCGAATGAACGTCAATTACTCAGGAAAATGCTGAGAACCTTGTGGAAGCTTCCATCCCATCGAGAAGCAGGCTCAGCCTCATTGGATAAGTTAGATTTACCTTTGAGTGAATGGATCATGAGTCGCTTTTTGGAGGCATGCAACCTATTGCTTCAGCGAGGTTTACGGTCTGAATATCAACGTATTGCTGAGCAAAGTGCCTATTTAAAAGGTAAATTGAGTATCCAAAGATATCTGACACAACCTGTGACAGAACAACATTGTTTTCCGATTGAACATGATGTTTTTTCTTTAAATACAGCCCCAAATCGTCTTATTAAAGCTGCATTAGAAAAAATTTGTACACTCACACAAGATAATGATAATTGGCGATTGGCAAATGAAATACGTCAAAAACTCAGTGAAGTACCTAAAAGTACATTGCCATGCCTAGACTTTCCCCAATGGAAATCAGGCCGTTTATATGCTCAATATGAATCAATCAAAGTATGGTGTGAAATAGTCCTAGGTGAACTGACACCATCTGCATTACATGGTGAATGGCATGGAATGAGTTTGCTGTTTCCGATGGAAAAGTTATTTGAAGCTTATGTGCTGAGTAAGCTAGAAGAACAATACTCAGAGCATTACCAAATCCAAAGGCAGAAGAGTAATAAATATTTGTGCCATCATAATGGAAAAGATAGATTTAATCTTCGACCAGACATTTATTTTAAAGCTAAAAAAGATACACATAGCAATATGATTCTAGATACAAAATGGAAATTATTGGATCAGAATAGTGAAGACCAACGTTATGGAATCAGCGATGGTGATATGCAGCAAATGTTTGCTTATAGTTATATGTACCTTGAACACGATGCTCCAATAGTTTTGATTTATCCAAAAAGTTCCAAATTTAATAAAGCTTTACCAGAGTTTCAGTTAAATAAGCATGAAAGAGATCAAGGGAAAAATCCAGAGATATGGGTTCTTCCTTTTGATCTAGATAGTGATAAATTAATCGGTTTTGATATGATAAAAAAATCAAGAGATTAGAGACTTTTGACTTAAATGTATAATAGCTAACTTATTATCTGATATTGGATACTTTGAAAGCACAATGCTAAAGAATACATCTCTATCTCTGACATATTTTAAATGATCAACAGTATCTTCTAGCTGCGGTAAATAGCCAGATTCTGAATAAAAATCATAGCTTATTGAAAAATTGAAGGATACTGTTTCAGTATCCAATATCGTATTAAGGTAGGTATTAAGTTGTTGTTCATAATTAACATTGTTTTGCAATACCTCATGGATGTTGATGTATCGATATCCATCTTTATATGAGTCAGAATTAAAAAAATCCTGAGGATCAAGATAATATTCAGCAGAGCAATAAAATTTAATAAAACCATGATAAAACTTTTCTAAAGCTTGTTGGGATGACATAGATTGGTCATGCTCAAATATTAAGGCCTTTAGATCATTTTCTAATTTATTCTTTGAATATTCAGGCATGATAAGATGAATTTTATTGCAATTTATTTGTAGATTGCTAAGTTCATCACAGGACTCCAAGATGACAATATGAATTTTATTTTCAGTCTTGCTAGGAATTTGTTCTAAAGTTTTAACTGTAAATAATATAGGGTTTAGTCCATCTTCAAATGGCTTATAAAAATCAAGTGAAATTTTATTATTTGTATAAATAACAATATTTTGTAATGAATTGGAGGCTGTGGTAGTCATGTTCTATAATGGGATTCAAAATTCGTAGAAGGTTTTATTCATAGCATGAACGATATAATAAAGATACTTGTAAACCAAAATTATAATTCAGTTTATATCGTTGGAGATCTTCACGGGTCTTATAGTCTTCTAATGCAAGAGCTTCATCTAAAGAATTTTGATTTTGACAATGACTTGCTCATATGCACAGGAGATCTCATCGATAGAGGTAATGAAAATTTAGAATGTATTTCATTACTCGATCAAAAATGGTTTTTAACTGTGCGCGGTAATCATGAAGAAATGTGTATTCGAGGGCAGTATGATCCTAAAATGAAAGACATGCATGCAAGGAATGGTGGAGCATGGTTTTATAGACAATTTCAAAAGACGCGACAGAGAATTGTTGATCGTTTAACAAAGTTACCTTTAGTGATTGAAGTTGAGCTGAAACATAAAAAGGTAGGTGTTGTTCATGCCGACATTGATATTCATGATTGGAACATTTTTAAGGAAGATATTGTCAAAGGTGACTATAAAATTCCAGGTATCGTATCAACATATTCAAATGCACTTTGGGGTAGGGGGAGAATACGTAATCATTCAAACCAATATGATATCGTCGAAAATATCGATGAAATCTATTTAGGTCATACGATCGTAAAAGAACATACGAAAATCGATAATTGCCATTATATTGATGTTGGTTCCTCTTTTACCAAGAAACTTTGTATTGTAAAAATCCAATGAACTTGGTGATGTGGTAGGGGGGTGGTGGTGAAAAAAGTTTAATTGATTAAAAAAACAACATTTAAATCATGTATCCTAGCTTGTATCCTGTAATTTTAAAAAATTAATTAGTTTAATAAAAACAATAGGGTAGGTGATAGTTCTCGTCTGTCTGGGCCCACCATATAAAACAACCACTTAGGTGTACTAATCCTAAGTGGTTTTTTATTTTAAGCTTTATGTAAGCAATTGAAATGTAGTCTGTGAGCAGCTCAAAAGCTTATTCATTTAAGATTCCACTTGCACATCTACTTTTTCCTCGCCAACAACGTCGCAAAACGCTGTTTAATGCGATTGCCATCTGCATCTGTGCGGTGCAACTCACCGACATTTTCATTGTATTTCACAATATCCCAATCAGCATAATATGCACTTAACTCACCCGCTTTAAAACTAAAAGGGAAGTCTTGTTGCACGGGGTAATCTTCAGTATCCATAGCGCAAACAATTAAGTTAAAGCCTTGTGGTTTGGTCGCTTGCTGCATGTGCTGAATAAGCGTAGGAATGGTTTCAGGCGCCAAAAACATCATCACCACTGTACAGTTAATGAAGTCATATTCCTCCGTAATTGTGGCATCCTGATTTAAATCCCGCACAGTAGTTTGAATAGATGAAATCTGTTCTGTAGCAATAATTTCATTTAATTTTTGGATACTACTCGGATTCACATCCCAAGCATCCACCTGAAAACCGTTTTGGCTCAAATACAGCGCATTTCGGCCTGTACCACAGCCAACATCCAAAGCTTTACCCACGGTTAACTGTGGAAGTGCCATTAAAATTTCAGAATGTGTTGGGCTTAATTTATATTTTTTAACAAAATAATCTTGAGGCAAACAATAAAAACTAAGCTGGCACTCAATATCATCACTGGCAGATACAATTTTATGCCACGCTTGCGGTTCAATAAATGGTGGTTGATTTTCCACGGAAAAAATATGCTCAGATTGTACTTCACCAGATTCATGCAGCATCGAAAAATGCAATTCGCCTTTTAAAATAGTCAACTTCGCCCATGTGCCGACTTGGGTATTGTGTTGTTTTTTAAACCCTTGTGGAATTGAGTCATGATTCCAAATAGGAAGTTGTTTATAACAGATCAATTCTTGTTGCATCATAAACTCCAGTTATACCGATTCTGATGGGGTAAAGCTTCACAGTAATGTAGTGTCTTGTGTAGATTAGAAAATATCATCTTCATTTCAGCATAACATTGCAGACCTGTTTCAGCCATCTTCTGAATTTTATCCATCTCATTAAAATCAAAATTATTTAAATGATGTAGATGGTTAAAATACCAAACTGAAAAATATTCACCTCAAATTGCATGATTTTCATGTCTATTCAGTTGTGAATGTTTTACCATAAGCTGTTTAAATTCATTGAATTATCCCGTGTTTATTCAAGCCAATCAGTACGTTATTCCAACACAGCAGCATGATTATCCTGAATGGCATCGTGGGCGTGAGCGTTATGTGCTTTGGTATTTAGCTGTTCAACATCCAGCTTTAGAATGTTATTTACAACAATTAAAACAGCAATTTTCAGATGTATTATTTCGCCCAAACACTCGCCAGTTTCATATCACCTTATATATTTGTGGGTTTTATGCAGCAAAAAAGCATTGGGAAGATGACTTTCTCGAGTCACAATTTCAACAACAAGTTCAAGCCTTACAGCAGTTGCAACTAGAGCCTTTTCAACTGAAAGTGGGCGGCATCAATAGTTTTGATAGTGCTTTATTTGTAGAAGTGCAAGATCAATCACAGCAACTGGCGCGTATACGTCAGGCACTTAGCGTAGGCGGGGCTGAAATCGCAGCTTTACAGTATCATCCACATATTACTTTGGGTTTATATCAAACAGCTTGTTCAACCAATTTGATTTTGCAGCGTATTCAAAATCTCCCCGTGCAATATTTCGATTTAGATATCCATCATTTAAATTTTGGTTATTATCAGGCACACACTTTACAAGGTCAGCTATTTAGCACGCATCAATTTCCTTTGGAGCACATGTGATTCAACTTATTTTGGGCGGTGCGCGTTCGGGTAAAAGCCGTATGGCTGAGCAAACCGCGCAGCAACTTGGCAAATCCGTCATTTATGTAGCAACTGCACAAGCGGGCGATGCAGAAATGCAGGCGCGGATTCAGCATCATCAACAACAGCGTCCGCAGACTTGGCAATTGTGCGAAGAGCCTTTGTATTTGGCGGAGCAGTTAAAGATGCTGGATCATCCGAATGCTGTGATTTTAGTAGATTGTCTGACTTTGTGGATGAGTAATTTGTTGATGCAATCTGCAGAAAGCTTTGCCGAACAACAAATTTCAGCATTGCTCGAAGTTTTACCTCAGTTGCAAGCCGATATTATTTTAGTGAGCAATGAAACAGGTTTGGGTGTTGTACCGATGGGCGAAATAACCCGAAAATTTGTCGATGAAATAGGGCGATTACATCAGCAATTGGGACAAATTGCAGACAAAGTGCAGTTCTGTGTCGCAGGTTTTCCAATGCTTTTAAAAGGAGAGAATCAATGACTTGGTGGTTTGCAGCGTGTCAAAAGCCGAACGAACAGATGAAACAACAGGCAATTGCACGACAACTTCAATTGACCAAACCGACAGGTTCATTGGCAACATTGGAAAATATTGCGATTCAACTGGCGGCTTTGCAAGGAACAACGCAGCCGAATATTGAACGTCCGTGGATATGTATTTTCGCAGGCGATCATGGCGTGATGGAAGAAAATATTTCCGCCTATCCCCAAGCCGTGACTCGGCAAATGCTACAAAATTTTGCCACAGGTGGGGCATGTATCAGCGTCATCGCCCGACAATATCAGGCGCATTTACAAGTGGTGGATTGCGGCTCGGTCGGGGAAGCGTATGAATATGCAGGAGTAGAGCGGCATTGTATTCGTGCAGGCACAGCGAATTTTGCTAAAACCCGCGCCATGACTGAACAAGCGTGTGCAGATGCGATGGCACTTGGACGTCAAAGTGTGGAAGATGCCATCGCACAGCAGGCCTCGATTTATGTCGCAGGTGAAATGGGTATTGGAAATACCTGTTCGGCATCAGCCTTGTCTTGCTTTTTATTACAAGAACCTGCTGAAGCCTTGACTGGCATAGGCACAGGAATTGACACTGCACAATTGCAACATAAAAAACAGGTGATTGATGCTGCTTTAGCTCTACATCAGAACTATGTGCAAGATGATGCTTTTAAAGCCTTATGTGCAGTTGGTGGATTGGAGGTCGCTGCAATGGTGGGCGCGTATATTCGCTGTGCGCAGTTGGGCTTGCCGATGGTGGTGGATGGTTTTATCAGCAGTGCTGCTGCATTAGTTGCAGTGCGTTTAAATCCTCAAGTCCGAGAATGGATGTTGTTTGGGCATCAATCGGCTGAATATGGACATCGTCGCTTATTAGAAGCATTAGGTGCACAAGCCTTGCTGCATCTAAATTTACGCTTAGGTGAGGGCAGCGGTGCGGGCGCGGCATTGGGCATTATCCAACTGGCCTGTGCCTTGCATAATCAAATGGCGACTTTTGCCGAAGCTGCGGTTATTGGTGAGAAAGTATCTTTATGATCATGCTAGACCTATTAAGACATGGCGAAACAGAATTGGGTCATACTTTGCGTGGCTCAACCGATGATGCTTTGACTTTAAAAGGTTGGCAAGACATGCAGCAGACTTTAAACACGGCAATAGCTACAGGACAGCGATGGGATGTTGTGGCAAGTTCACCTTTACAGCGTTGTCTGCAGGTTGCTCAGACCTTTGCGCAAGCACAGCAATTGCCACTGTATATTGATGCACAATTTCAGGAAATGCATTTTGGTGCATGGGAAGCTATTTCCACTCAAACCTTATATGAACAATACCCTGAAGATTTAGCTAAATTTTGGATGACACCGACCCAATTTAGTCCGCCACAAGCAGAATCTTTGCTAAATTTTCAGCAGCGCGTTTTGCAAGGTCTGTCCGATCTCAACCAATATATACAACAACTTGAGCAACAACCTAAACGTGTGTTATTGGTCACGCATGGCGGGGTAATTAAATTACTCAAAGTGATGGCGCAGAAACAACCTTTAGACGATATTTTAAAAATGTCTGCAGCGTTGGGGCAATTGAGTTCATTCCAGTTACATCCCAATGGCAACATTTGCATGCAGGGGCAAACATGACACCTTTTTGGATTGCCTTGCAATTCCTGAGCACTTTTCCTGTTTCTTTAAAACAGATGCCAACTGCAGCGCAAAATGCACAATCACTGCTGTTTTATCCGCTCGTTGGCTTACTAATTGGAGCTGCGCTGTGGGGGATGGCGCATTTATTGCAATTCTTGCCTTTGGTTCTGAGTAGCAGCTTAATTTTAGTGCTCTGGATTTGGCTGACAGGTGGTTTACATTTAGATGGACTGGCTGATACTGCCGATGCATGGGTCGGCGGTTTTGGTGATCCTGAACGTAGCTTAAACATCATGAAAGACCCAAGCAGCGGCCCGATTGGAGTATTGAGCTTACTGATCTGCTGTTTATTAAAATGGTCTGCGTTGTATGTATTGCTCGAACAACAGTATTTGGCATTTTTGCTGTTTGTACCCGTATTGGGACGATTAAGCGCTTTGGTTTTATTTTTAAGCACGCCTTATTTACGTGCCAATGGTTTAGGCACTGCTATTCAGGCACATTTGCCTAAAACAGGCACAAAAATTGTGATCGCATTGACCTTGCTTGCAGGAGTGCTTTGGGGATGGGTGGGTTTGGTGACCGTTCTGACTTTTATCCTTAGCACCTTGTATTTGCGATACAAGTTTATGCAGCGTTTAGGTGGAATTACGGGCGATACCGTTGGTGCGAGTATTGAAATAACAGAAAGCATGATGTTATTGGCTATTGCGATTCTTTGGTTTTTAATAAATTAGCTTTTGAGCAGTTTTTCTTGTTTCAAGTGCGCTGAAAATTGAAATAATATAAGCGAATGAATTTACAGCTATTTATGCACTCAATTTCAGCAAGTATGCAGATGAATTTGTCATTTGTCGGAAAGTTCCTAAATTAGATTTGCTATTTTTTTTAAATATGATAATAGTAGTTTATGTCAATCAGCCTTGATGGCATTTGTATCTCAGGATGAGATCACAAACGTGATGTATAAAAATCAAAAGGAATGTCATTTATGATCAAACTGTTAAAGCAAATTTTCTGTATCCATATTTATGAATATGACGCAATGGAAGAAATCGGGGCGCATTTAGAGTGTCGTAAGTGTGGGGATTCTAAGACACAATAATGTTAAGTATTGAATCTGTATTAAAACCAAGTGAGTCTTTATGACTCACTTTTTTATTTTAGGCTAATAGCCTGAATATTTTGCTTAGTCTTGACTGCATGTATAGATTAGACTGCACTTATCCATCTTCAAAACTACATATATCATTCCCACCTCTTTTGGTGGGGAGACTTCTCATGCTGTACGAAGTTTGATTTATACAAGTGCACAATTAAATTTTCTATCCTCCGCACACTTTATCCCACAAGGTATTCCGCTTAAAATTCTGTATCTAGAAATATTGAACTGACCGTATTTATGGCTAAAAACTTTCAAGAAAAAACGTATATTGTAGATGACAATCTAGCAGATACTTTGACGTGGTTGCTGCATCATCAGGACTGTTATGATCGGTTTTATTATGATGCGATTCAGCAACAACTGACGGTAGAACATGCCAACGGGGTAGATATTATTAAAACAGGGCAGTATTTAAATGCCAGTTACGGAATTTTAATCACCTCTTAAAAGCATTGCCGCATAAACTTATTTTGCTGCATAAAAAACAAAGTCCCTTTGCGGGACTTTGTACATTTGGATGGATGCTAAAACTTTAAGCCATTGCCATCGCATCTACCGACAATTCAGAAACCGTTGGTTTAGCACGTTCAGGCACTAAGCCTAATTTTTGGAACAATTGTTTGTCTTTGCCTTCGCCTGCGTTTGGTGTAGTTAAAAGTTTTTCACCTGAGAATAACGAGTTCGCACCTGCCATAAATGCCAACGCCTGATCTGAATCAGATAATGATTCACGCCCTGCAGATAAACGAATATAGCTGTTTGGCATGATAATACGTGCAACTGCAA
>NZ_VPEN01000025.1:0-14305 GCF_013417135.1 Acinetobacter sp. YH16051
GTAAATTTTCAGCGTTGCTGGCTCCCCGTCAGCCGGATTGGGTTGCATCGCAGGGGTGTCGAAAGAGTCAACTGCGGTCCAAAGCTGTTGGACTTGGGTGAAAAGGGCGTTTATTCTTCCTATACGTTGTCGGCAGCGGGCCAAAAAGGAATACGTCCATGCCCATCGAGGTGAAACCGGCTGTGAGCGCGGGTTCAAGCATATAGCCCGACAGGCGCGTATCCTTGCCGATCACGACACGATGGCGGTGGTCACCGCGACGAAAGACACGGCCAGCCGCCATGCCGACGCGCAAGGCGGTTTCCGCCGTCATCGCGCCTTCGTTGGCTTTGCCACGAATACCGTCTGTGCCGAAATATTTGCGCACCATAAGGTCGATTATCCTGTCGTCGGGTCGCCCTCAAAGGGGACATGCCTGCTGAACCGCGAATATAGAGAAATATCCCGAATGTGCAGTTAACGAATTCTTGCGGTTTCTTTCAGCGCCGCCAATACCGCCAGCCCGTCGCGCAAGGGGCGCGGCTCGTGTGTGCGGATGAAGTCAGCTCCACCTGCGGCGGCGGCAAGCTCTGCAGCGAGTGTCGCGGCCCCGACATCCCCCGGACCACGGCCTGTGAGCGCGCGCAGAAAGGATTTGCGCGAAACAGACAGAAGCACCGGCAAATCGAAGCGCAGCCGCAATTCATCGAACCGCGCCAGCACCGAGAGCGAGGTTTCGGGAGCAGCCCCCAGAAAAAACCCCATGCCGGGATCAAGGACAAGGCGGTTGCGTTTGATACCGGCACCCGTCAGCGCCGCGATGCGCGCGTCAAAGAACGCCGCAATGTGATCCATGATGTCGCCAGCGGGTGCCTCGCGCCGATCTGCCTGCCCGTCTTGCACCGAATGCATAACGACGAGTTTGGCAGATGATTTCGCCAATTGCGGATAGAACGCAGCGTCTGGAAAACCGCGAATATCATTGAGATAGGCCACACCACGCGACAAGGCATAGGCTTGCGTCGCGGGTTGATAACTGTCGAGCGAGACGGGAATGCCATCTGCCTTGAGCGCGTCCAGCACCGGCGCGATACGCGCGATTTCTGTGTCGGACGAAACAGGCGCGGCGTCGGGATTGCTGGATGCCGGACCGAGGTCGATCACATCTGCCCCCTCGGCCATCAGCTTACGCGCCTGCGCAATGGCTGCGTCTGGCGCCAGATACCGGCCTCCATCGGAGAAACTGTCCGAGGTTATGTTGACGATGCCGAAAATGATGAGCGATTTATTCATGGGGGCTTCTATAATAATAATAATCGAGCATGAGTCTCATACGGATGCTCGGGTCGAAAGGGAATCCCCAGGCGAGTAACCTGTTTGCGGTGATCCATTAGCTGCAGGAGCAGAATAGCATACATCTGGAAGCAAAGCCAGGAAAGCGGCCTATGGAGCTGTGCGGCAGCGCTCAGTAGGCAATTTTTCAAAATATTGTTAAGCCTTTTCTGAGCATGGTATTTTTCATGGTATTACCAATTAGCAGGAAAATAAGCCATTGAATATAAAAGATAAAAATGTCTTGTTTACAATATTGTGGGTAATATTAACCAAAGTGTTGAATCCTTGGTGAAGACTAGCCACTTATTGGCTCCTTTTCCTGAAGCCATGATCGATTCAGCATTCTTTGATCGCTTTCATGCCTATATCCCGGGTTGGGAAATTCCGAAAATGCGCCCGGAATTCTTTACCAACCGTTATGGCTTGATCGTTGATTATCTGGCTGAGTTCTTCCGGGAAATGCGTAAGCGTAGTTTTGCGGATGCCATTGAGAAGTACTTTAAGCTAGGGAATAACCTGAATCAGCGTGATGTGATTGCCGTTCGCAAGACGGTTTCTGGATTGATGAAGCTGCTCTACCCACATGGTCAATTTAACAAAGAAGATGTACGGCAATGCCTGGAATATGCGCTGCAGGTGCGCCGTCGGGTCAAAGAACAGCTGAAAAAAATTGGGGGGATGGAATTCTATGATGTGCATTTTAGCTATATCGACAATGACACCCTAGAAGAGCATTTTGTTTCGGTAAAAGAGCAGGGTGGAGGTGGACTTATTCCCGAAGGTCCTGCTAAACCAGGCTTCCTGTATACCATTGGCCTCAGTAATAAGGGCATGCCAGGCTTATACCGCTTAGAACTTCAAGTCACTAAAGGTTCAGGAAAATTGGCGACATCTGGCTTATGGAATTCAAGTAGTGCCAAAGAACAGGTCAAGATTGCTTTTGATTACTTCAAGGCCAATGCATCCCGGATCTCGGGGGGCAGTAAGGTGCTGGAACATGATTTCCACTTACATGTGGTGGAATTACAGAATACCGGCCCGCTCAGCCATCTTGCTCTGCCAAGTTTAGTGGCTTTCGCTTCTGGCCTCTTAGGACGATCGGTACAAAGTCAGATGGTGGTACTGGGTGATATGAGCTTGGGTGGTTCAGTGACACCGGTGGAAAGTATTGCCGAATGTCTGCAAGTTGCTTTTGATGCGGGTGCCAAGAAGGTTGCTTTACCAATGAGTAGTGCGGCAGATATCCCAACGATTCCTGTGGAACTGTTTACCAAGTTCCAGACCAGCTTTTATGCAGATCCGGTGGATGCGGTGTTTAAAGGGTTAGGGGTGGATTAATTTCATATCTGTCTGGAAGAGTTACAGTAGATTGTTTTAAATTCAGTTTCTCAAGTTAAACACCATGTTGTAAAAGCATAATACTGCCTCTTTTAAAGAGCTAGTATTTTAGGGGGGATTACCCTTCATTTTTTTTGATCAGATATCTGTTGTACTTTGACAGGATTTTGTTGATCTAAATATTTTTGATACCAAACACGCAATGTTTCAGGAGTACAACCGATTTTAGGATCAATAGCTGTGATTGCTGCCCAAGTAGAAGGATAATCTTTTTCAGATTCAATCAATAATTGAACCGCTCTTTCTCTGATTTCAGGGGGCAATTTTACTTTGCCATTTGTAAGGTAAAAGGGGTCAATTTTAGAATGCCGTTGACAATGTATCGCCTTTTGAGTTTGAAGCAATGTACAATGATAAGATTAACCCGTTAGGTCAGGTGGCCTAACTTAAATAAAAAGTCTCCGACAAACCCGGTACGGTTCACTATCTATTGTTATTCTTACCTGAAATTGATGTGAGCTTATAGAGACAAGGTAAATTTGCAAAAGTGCCGGCTATTCAGTGTTCATTGAATGTTTAATTTAATTTATTAAGCTTGACCTTGGAGTGGCTCTAAGCCTTATACTTGGTACAAATTTTTCGATTGTTATGATGATGCGTTCTACTACATGGATTACAGTCTTGGTTGGATTGTTCATGTTCCAAAGCTTTTGGAATGTGGCGGCGGCCTTTTGTGTCCATGAACAACAGCCTCAATCACAGCAGAGTTATCATTTTGGTCATCACCAAAATACCTTGTGTGCCAGCGATAGTCGTCAACACGATCATAATGGACAGTCAGAAAACATAAAAACATTCAGTAGCGATTTAGAAATCGGTGAAGATCATCAAGATCATCTACCATCGATGACGCATTTGATTGTACAAAATGAAAAAGTAGATGTGTTTCATCCAAGCTCTGAAGTTAAAGTGAATCCACAATTTCATTGGAAAAACAGCTATCAGGCTCCTGACCTGTTTCAACAAAGCCCACCTCCCGAATTTTCCCCGCTCATGGTGGGGTAGCCTAAAACATTCCCACCACTTTTATTATTTAAATAAGTGGGAAAAATCATGTCTTCACAATCAATTATACTCTTGCGTCATAGCTTGGTTGCTTGTATATGTGCAGCGGCTATGCAATATAGCTATGCTGAAAACGTTACCAGCTTTGAATCCGCTTTAGCAAAAGTACAAAGTTACCAGACTCAAGACAAGCTGTGGCAACAAGTTCAGCAAATATCTGAATTGAATATTCAGCAAAGTCGGTTATGGCAGAATCCAAGTATAAGTTTAGAACAGTCTGGCTTTGGCTCAGGTCAAGAACAGGAATTCAATGTTGGCGTTAGTCAACCTCTAGATCTATTTGGTCAGCGTAAGCTGAACCGGGTGATTGCCAATACCTCGAATCAACAAATCCAATTGCAACAGCAATTATGGAAGGCACAAAGCCAACTGATTGTTAAATTTGCATGGTCGCAATTTGCACTTGCTGAGGTTGAGCAGTCTGCTTATTCAGTACAGTTAAAAACAAGTAAAGCCAATCTGGACAGTGCCCAGAAACGCTATCAGGCAGGCAGTATTGCCCTGGTTGATTTTGAGCGTACCCAAATTGAAGCGCTAGAAATCCAACGACTTTATCAGCAAGCGATGCTGAATAAACAAGCTGCCGGTCGTCAGCTGTCTAATTTGTGGGGGGGAGAAACATCTTCACATCTTCAATTGAATAAAACCGCTATCCCTTGGCCAGAGCAAAGTCTCCAAACTGTGCAACGGTATATTGCTGAAGGGTGGCTAGAAAAATTCTATGCCTTGAACATTCAGCAATCGGATCATCAAATTGAAAATTTAAGAATTCAGGCACGTCCCAATCCGACTTTAAATGTAGGCATGAAACGTAGCAAAACCCCTAATGAAAGCAACGATACGACTTTGGCAATCGGCGTGGCTATTCCACTGAATATTTTCAACCGCCAGCAATATGCGATCCCGATGGTCCAGCAACAGCAAATATTGCTGAACCAACAGCAGCAGCGTGAGCTGAAGCAACAAATACTCAATATTGCCAACAGCGTGCATCAGCTCAAAGGTTTACGTAGCCAGTTCGATGCCACAACAGCACAAGTTACTTTGGCGACCAAAGTTCAGAGCCGTACTTTACAAGGGTTTCAGGCAGGGAAACTGTCCATTACCGACGTTCAGCAAGCAACCACCCAACTGCAGAATCTTCGATTGGGTCAATTACAAATTCTACGTCAAGCTTGGCAAACTGCCCTCGCAGCTGAGGCACTCAGTATTGGCACAAGTTATGAAGAAATTAGCCGTTCGGATGCCTATACACAACTGAATAAAAAGGCAGTCGAAGCATCGCAAAATTTAATCAATGGGGGAGCACGATAAAATGAACGCCAAGCAAAACGGAAAAATATCCCAGTCTCTCATGATTGCAATTTTGATTCTGATTACGGTCTTGGTCAGTCTGGTTATTTGGTTAAGTTCAAAAAAAACTGAATCTGAGGGGCATGGTCATGATGAGGGAAATGCCGAACATTCTGATGAAGATAGTTCTGAAGAAGGACATGCTGAAGAAGGCGAAATACAACTGACCAGCCAACAAATGGTTGAACAAGGTTTAAAAGTTGCTGTTGCATCCACAGGATTGGTTGAAAAGCTGACAACCCTGCCAGGTAAATTGGTGGTGAATACCGATCAACAAGCGCATATATCGCCTAATTTTAGTGGTCATGTCGAGCAGGTCAATGTGGCTTTAGGACAGAGCGTGCAAAAAGGACAAACGCTGGCTGTACTAATCGTGCCTGAACTGATCGACCAACAGGCAAATCTGCGTATGGCACAGGTGAATCTGGATTTGGCCCGTAAAGATTACCAGCGCGAACAGCAACTCTGGTCACAGGGGATTTCTGCCAAACAGGATTACCAGCGTGCCGAAAATGCCTACCGTCAAGCGCAGATTACTGTCCAGTCCTCACAAGCACGTTTAAATGCATTAGGTGCAAGTGGCAATAACAATGGGCGTTTTCTGATTAAAGCACCGATCTCTGGGGTGATCAGTCAAAAAGATATTGTGGTCGGTGAAAATGTGCAACTGGCTAATCAGCTCTTTGTCATTGAACAGCTGAAAGATTTATGGCTTGAGTTTAATTTGCCGAATCAATTCTCAGGTCAACTGCAAGCCGGGCAAAAAATTGACTTTAAAGTGAATGATTCAGATCAAATCTATAAAGCTACTGTACAAAGCTTAACCTCTCAGGCAGATGTACAAACAGGGCGTCTGGTGGTGCGCGCAAAACTCGATGCGCAAGCTACTGAGTTGCGTTCTAATGTGTTAGTGAGAGTGTTGATTCCGGAAGCTACAGCAAAATCAGCCCTTCGGATTCAAAAGTCTGCGCTGCAAAGTATTGAAGGTGAAGACAGTATTTTCATCGTAGATTCAGAACAAAAAGGTCAAGTCCACTTAAAAGCACAGAAAGTGCAATTGGGGCAGGCTTCAAGTGATGGACAATGGCTTGAAGTGATTTCTGGGCTGACTGAAGGGCAGAAGTATATCGCTCAAGGCAGTTTCTTGTTGAAATCTGAATTAGAAAAAGACGAGGCAGGCCATGAACATTAATTCTGATCTGCCAAAACCAGAAGGTTTATTCGAACGAATCATTCAGTTTTCCATACAAAATGCGATTTGGGTGTTGCTCTTTGTCTGTACCTGGATTGCGGTCGGGGTGTATAGCTATCAGAAACTCCCGATTGATGCTGTACCCGATATTACCAATACCCAAGTCCAGATTAATACTCAAGCCAAGGGTTTTACTGCGCTTGAAGTCGAACAGCGGATTACCTATCCCATTGAAAATGCCATGGCTGGCATTCCGGATCTGGAGCTTACCCGTTCCATATCCCGTTATGGACTCTCTCAAGTCACCATTGTCTTTAAAGATGGGACTGATATTTATTGGGCCCGTCAGCAGATTAACCAACGGATACAGGAGGCGCAATCTGAGTTGCCTGCACAAATCGCACCGACGATGTCCCCCGTTTCTACGGGTCTCGGTGAGATTTATCAATGGGTACTGAAGGCAGATCCGAATGCGAAAAAGCCGGATGGAACTGCATACACGCCGATGGATTTGCGTGAGATTCAGGACTGGATTGTGCGTCCTCAACTGCAACGTGTTAAGGGAGTTGCAGAGGTCAACAGTATTGGTGGTTTTGAAAAAACCTATGTGGTCTCTCCCGATTTAAACCGGATGCAGCAACTGAATATCTCATTAGAACAACTGCAACAGGCTTTAGCGCAAAATAATGAGAACCGAGGTGCAGGTTATATTGAAGACAATGGTCAGCAATTGACGGTACGTGTACCGGGTACATTCAATGGGCTTTCTGATATTGAGAACACCATGCTGGGTAGCCCAAATGGCAGCCCAATTCGGGTTGGTGATATTGCGCAAGTCTCTATTGGGCATGATTTAAGAACCGGTGGGGCAACCTATAACGGCAAAGAAACCGTTTTAGGGATTGCCATGATGGCGATGGGTGGAAATAGCCGGACTGTTTCTAAAGCTGTGGATGCCAAGCTTCAAGATATTCAGAATAGTTTGCCTAAAGGGGTAGTGATTGAAACGGTGTACGACCGTACTACCTTGGTTGAGAAGGCGATTAAAACCGTTCAGAAAAACTTGGTAGAGGGAGCAATCCTGGTCATCATCATTCTGTTCCTGTTTTTAGGGAATATCCGTGCTGCCTTGATTACTGCCTGTGTCATTCCACTCTCTATGCTGTTTACCTTAACCGGGATGGCACAGAAAAATATCAGTGCCAATCTGATGAGTTTAGGTGCACTCGATTTCGGCATCATTGTCGATGGTGCTGTGGTGATTGTCGAAAACTGTATCCGGCGTTTAGCCCATACACAGCAACTGTTAAAACGACCTCTCACACAAAGTGAACGCTTTAAGGAAGTTTTTCTGGCTGCCCGCCAAGCACGTCGTCCTCTTATTTTTGGTCAGCTTATTATTTTGGTGGTGTATTTGCCGATTTTTGCTTTAAGTGGTGTAGAAGCAAAACTATTTCATCCGATGGCTTTAACCGTTGTTCTCGCACTGGTGGCAGCTATTATTTTATCGATCACCTTTGTGCCCGCTGCAGTTGCTTTATGGGTTAAAGGGGAGATCAAAGAAACGGAAAGCCGTTGGATGATCTGGCTCAAAACCCGATATCAACAGATATTGGATGGAGCCTATCATTACAAAGCGGTGGTTTTAACTTTTGCCATTTGTCTCCTGGTCATTACGGGTCTGCTCAGCACGAAGATTGGCAGTGAGTTTGCACCCCAGCTGAGTGAAGGTGATTTTGCGGTACAGCAATTACGTTCTCCAAGCACAGGCTTGGAAGAGTCTTTACGTATTCAGGAAAATACCGAAAAGCTTTTACTGAAAAACTTTCCCGAAATTAAAGCTATATTTGCCCGTACCGGGACTGCTGAAGTGGCGACAGATGTGATGCCACCGAATATTTCCGATGGTTATATCATGCTGAAACCACGTGAGGAATGGCCAGATTCAAAAGAAAGCCTAGATGCACTTCGAACCCGAATGGAAGCTTATCTTGCGACAATTCCCGGCAATAACAGTGAGTTTTCTCAGCCTATTGAGCTACGTTTTAATGAACTGATTTCAGGTATACGCAGTGATGTGGGGGTGAAGGTTTTTGGTGATGACATGCAGGTTTTGAATACTGAGGCTGCAAAAATCGCGAAAATCATTCAGCAAGTCGCAGGTAGCAGTGCGGTGAAAGTTGAACAAACTTCGGGTCTGCCTTTACTCAATGTAGAGATTGATAAAGCTTTAGCTGCCCAGTATGGCTTGAGTGTGAAATCTATTCAGGATGTGGTGGCTGCAAGTATTGGTGGACAAAGCGTGGGAGAGATTTTAGAAGGCGATCGTCGTTTTGATTTTGTTATCCGTCTTGGAGAGCAAGACCGTAGTGTCGCATCTGTTTCCCAGTTACCTATTCAGCTTCCAAATGGTGGCAGTATTTTATTGTCGGATGTCGCGCAAGTCTCGACCATTGAAGGAATCAACCAAGTCAGTCGAGAAAATGGTAAACGCCGAGTTGTGGTTACAACGAATGTTGAAGGGCGTGATTTAGGGTCTTTTGTTTCTGATGTACAGACACAGCTCAAAGCATACACTTTGCCAAGTGGTTATTGGATAGAATATGGAGGTCAGTTTGAAAATTTGGCTTCAGCCAAAGCACGGATGCAAATCGTGATTCCACTGGCTTTAATCACTATCTTTATTTTACTGATGGCGGTCTTTCACAATGTCAAAGAAAGTCTATTGGTCTTTACCGGGGTACCCTTTGCCTTGACCGGTGGTGTGCTGTTCCTTTGGCTAAGGGATATTCCATTATCGATGTCAGCTGGAATTGGCTTTATTGCCTTATCTGGTGTTGCAGTCCTCAATGGACTGGTAATGCTGACCTTTATTAAGGAATTAAGGGACAAATATCCAGTGCATAAAGCCGTGTGGCAAGGGGCTATTTTGCGCTTAAGACCAGTGTTGATGACAGCTTGTGTGGCTTCACTGGGTTTTGTACCAATGGCGCTGGCAACCGGAACAGGGGCTGAGGTTCAACGGCCACTGGCAACCGTAGTGATTGGCGGGATTATCTCTTCAACATTACTAACTTTGGTGCTGTTACCCGTGCTTTATCGTTGGATAAATGAAAAGAAAGTTTCTTAATCCAATAGATTAGTCGATTTACAGCAGAGATATTGGCTGTTATCCAATATCTCTGCTCATCATAAATAGAATAAGGAAAATATTTTATGTCAGAACATCATGATCATGGCCATGCGGTTGTTACTGAAGAAAATAGTAAGAAGTTAATGGTTGCCTTAGGTTTAACGACTACTTTTTTAATAGTAGAAGTTGTCGCTGCTTTTATTACCCAAAGTTTGGCTTTGTTATCTGATGCAGCTCATATGTTTACTGATGTAGCCGCTTTAGCTATTGCTCTTGCCGCTATCAAAATTGGTAAAAAAGCCGCAGATGATAAAAGAACTTTTGGCTATCAGCGATTTGAAATTTTAGCGGCTCTGTTTAATGCGGTGATGCTTTTTGTGGTAGCAATATATATTGTATATGAAGCTTATCAACGTTTTACGAACCCTGCTGAAATTCAAAGTGTTGGAATGATGATTGTCGCGGTCATTGGTTTGGTCATAAATTTGATTTCAATGAAAATCCTTTCTGCTAGTGCTGAAGGAAGTCTAAATATAAAAGGTGCATATTTAGAAGTTCTTAGTGATGCTCTAGGATCGATAGGCGTGATTATCGGAGGAATAGTTATTTATTTTACCCAGTGGATGTGGGTTGATACCGTAATCGCTGTGTTAATTGGCTTCTGGGTCTTACCTCGAACTTGGATTTTATTAAAACAAAGTATTCATATTCTGCTTGAAGGAGTTCCTGATGAGATTGATATTGAGTCGTTAAGAAATGATTTATTGAAGCTAGAGGGCGTTGAAGGGATTCATCAGTTGAAAGTCTGGGCTATATCCTCAAGAAATATTCATTTAACTGCTCATTTGGTTGCTCCGAATAGCAATACAGATCAACTCTATCAAAAGGCCTTAGAAGTTCTAAAACATAATCATAATATTACTGAAATTACGTTACAAATAGAAAATACGAAATGTAATACATTGAACCAACATAAACACTAATTTGGACTTTAGTCTTCATATAGATGTTTTGTGTAACTTTAAAGTATACCCTAAAGTTACAATCTGAAAGTTCATGAAATTATGTATCATTTAAATGATTTTTAATCATAAGTAACATGTAACTTTAGTGTTAAAGAATTATAATTTACGAAATTGTTCATTTTTATCCAATTGGGGCGTGAAAAAGTGAAAGGCCAAAAAGTAGGGTATGTCCGGGTAAGTTCTGTCGAGCAAAACACTGGACGTCAACTTGAAGGAATTGAGGTCGACCGGATTTTTGTTGACCGTGCTTCAGGTAAAAATACTGACCGACCTAAATTTCAGGAAATGTTGAACTATGTCCGGGAAGGGGACAGGGTGATTGTACATTCAATGGATCGTTTTGCGCGAAGCCTAAAAGATTTGGTCACTGAAGTAGATAAACTGGTCAAACGAGGGATCGCCATCCAGTTTGTAAAAGAAAATATTACTTTTACAGCCGAATCCACCCCGATGGATAATTTGATGCTTCAAATGATGGGTGCTTTTGCACAGTTCGAACGTGAGATCATTTTAGAGCGGCAAAAGGAAGGAATAAAACTCGCCTCTGCTCAGGGGAAGTACAAAGGTCGGGTGCATAAACTAAAGCCTGACCAAGCTGAAGCTTTACGACAAGCATGGAAGGAGGGGACGTATCCATCGAAAATGGCATTAGGGAAAGCTTTTGGGATTAGTCGTCAGGCGGTATACCGATATTTACAAGTTAGTGAATAGCTTATTGGGATTAGCAACTAAATTTAGTTTAACTTATAAAAATCATGAAACACTGTTCGAATTTTAAGCGTGGAACGTGAAAAATCACAAAAAAAGCTCACCTTGGGGAAGGTGGGCTATCAACTAGAAACTACAGCATTGATTTCTAAGTGGAATTATAACACATTACGTATAAGGTGTATTATGTTAATTTTAGAAATTCTAAAAAAGGGATAGTTTTTAACTATCCCTTTATCTTGTAAAAATTATCTTAGTAATAATACTGGTTTTGTAGAACTTGATAACAATTTGGTCGTCGTACTACCAATAAAAAACTGGCGTATCTTTGAATGACCATATGCACCAATCACAATCATATCAATAACGTTTTTTTCTTGATAATCCAATATAGATTTCTCAACATCACCTTCAAGCACACTATCAATGACATCAAAACCATTATTTGCAAGTAGCTCTTTTGCCCAAGTGACTTGTGATGTCATATCACTATTTGGCTTACCAACATATACCACATGAGCTGTCAGGGTTTTTAATAAAGGGCTATTTGCAATTTTGTCTACACAAATACGTGCAGTAGGACTTCCATCAAAAGCAATTAAAAATGACTGAGGTGGACTAAACGGTGAGGATGTGATTAACACGGGTTTATGAAGAGCACGAACAACATTTTCAATATGGGTTCCAACTTTACTGGAATTGTGCTCGGTTTCAGTTCCATACTTACCCATAACAAGAACTCGAATATCCTCTTCCATTCCCATGATTGTTTCTAAAAGACTGCCATGGCGTTGAAAGCTTTGAGCATCAATAGAGAACTTCTCCAATAGATAGTTTTTTGCTTCCCGAAGAAGAATTTGGCCATGCTCTAGCTCAATTTTCCCCTTACGTTCTTCCAGTTCAACCAACTCGTTTAGCAAGGTTTCTCGACTTCCTAGACCAATTGCACCACTTAAATCTTGTGGTGCTTTCGCTTTTGGCTTATCAATGACATGCAATAACTGAAGAGGTGAATTCAATTTATCGCTAAACCAAGCTGCATAATCACAAACGGTATTTGTTGCTAATGATCCATCAATACATGCAATAATTTTTGACATAATTCATCCCTCTTAGTGGCTATTTAAGCGATCTAAAGCATCTGGCTTATCATGGATACCAAACTTATCGACTAACGTTTTACTGGCTTCATTCATTCCAATCAGTTCGACTTCTGTTCCTTCACGTCTAAACTTAATGACCACTTTATCTACGGCAGCGACCGCAGACACATCCCAAAAGTGAGCCTGACTAACATCAATCACAACTTTTGAAAGTGCTTCTTTGAAATCAAATGCAGACGTAAATTTATCTGCCGAGCTGAAGAACACTTGACCCGTCACCGTATAAGTACGGGTACTTTCAGGTTCATTAAATTCGGACTGAATTGCCATGTAGCGTTCAATTTTGTTAGCAAAAAATAATGCAGAAAGAAGAACACCGACTAATACGCCATAAGCCAGGTTATGTGTGGCAACAACCACAACCACTGTCGCTATCATTACGATATTGCTAGAGAAGGGATATTGGCGAATATTGCGCAGTGAATCCCAGTTAAATGTTCCGATTGAAACCATGATCATTACGGCAACCAGTGCAGCCATTGGAATGACTTTGAGCCAGTCACTGATAAACACCACCATAATTAACAGGAAGACCCCCGCACTAAAGGTAGATAAACGGGTACGACCACCAGATTTCACATTAATAATTGATTGACCGATCATGGCACAGCCTGCCATTCCGCCTAAGAAGCCTGAAGCGACATTGGCAACGCCTTGTCCTTTACACTCACGGTTTTTATCACTGGTGGTATCTGTTAAATCGTCGACAATCGTTGCTGTCATCATAGATTCAAGCAAACCGACGGCTGCTAATCCCAGTGAATAAGGCAAAATAATAGCTAAAGTTTCAAGATTTAAAGGAATATCAGGAAGCAAGAAAATTGGAAGAGTATCTGGTAATTGCCCCATATCACCTACGGTTCTTACATCTAAACCAATGAACAAGGCAAAGAGCGTGAGGAGTACAATACAGATGAGGGGAGAGGGTAAAAGCTTGCCTATTACTGGGATATAGGGGAATAGATAAATAATGGCTAAACCACCAATTGTCATCGCATAGACATGCCATGTCACATTGGTGAGTTCAGGCAATTGGGCCATAAAAATTAGAATAGCCAAGGCATTCACAAAGCCAATCACAACCGACTTTGACACAAAGCGCATCAATGCACCTAATTTTAGATAGCCTGCTAGGATTTGAATAAATCCTGTCAAAATTGTGGCTGCTAATAAGTATTGCAGACCATGCTCTTTAACCAGTGTGACCATTAATAAAGCCATAGCACCAGTTGCAGCAGAAATCATCCCTGGACGACCGCCTACGAAAGAAATCACCACGGCAATACAGAATGAAGCATATAACCCTACCTTAGGGTCGACACCTGCAATAATTGAAAAGGCAATTGCTTCAGGAATTAGAGCCAAAGCAACAACAATACCCGCAAGAACATCCCCGCGAATATTGGAGAACCATTGTTCTCGAATAGTGGATAACATGAAAATAGCCTATTTTTTTAAATTTTAGGAAAGGCTAGTGATGTGATATATGACACACAAGCTACTACACCACATCACTAGACAGTGATGAGTTATTTACTGTTTTAAGAGATAAATAAACTTATGGTGGCGTAAGTGTCATATTAAGAAAGATATCTATTTTGGAGGGTTTCGGGGGCAATGATAGCAGTTAGGCCCTTTTCTATCCACCCTAACCGCAGTACTGAAGTAAAAGTAAGAATGATCATAGATAATTTTAGAATTGATTTATGTCCATTTAACATAATGGCTGTTATACGAAACGAGAGTGTTAGAACCCATTTAAAGTGTCTATATTCTCACCAATAAAAATGTCCGGTTTCTCCGAGGTAAAATATGACTTTTGAACAAAAATAAGCCATTGTTTATTCTTTTTATTTCCAACAAAATTCCAGAACTCATCTACTTCGAGAGATTCATAATGACTTTGCTGAGGCTGAATTTCATAGGTTGATTCAGTTAAAGTACGTAAAACTTT
>NZ_VPEN01000026.1:0-14073 GCF_013417135.1 Acinetobacter sp. YH16051
CAAGTCGTAAGTGCGCATTTCATGAAAAACACGATAGCATATTACCCGCTTGAATTTCAATTCATAGGGTCTTATGCTTGAGTGGTTTTCTATATTCCGAAATTAACCGTTATGACTAAATCTGCTGAAAATATCGAAAAGAAAATTGAAGCCCAGTTAGAGAAACTGAAACAGTTAAAAGCACAGAAACAAGCTATCGAAGCAAGAGAACGTACCAAGCAAAAGGAACAGCAACGAAAAGATGATACTCGGCGTAAAATTCTGCTCGGTTCTTATTTGATTAAAAAAATGCAGAATGAAGCCAATAAAGAAAAAATACTCGCTGAACTCAACGAGTATTTAACAGAAAATAGAGATCGACAGCTTTTTGATTTGCCCGACATTGAAGCCTAATTTTTCTTCGCTATTTGGTTGTTTTGTTCGGCTTGATACTCTGGAATGAGCGTATTTAAAACCTTTTGAATATTGTCCTTGTCTTCTATCTGCAAATTATCTCGATAGTAAATTAAGTCCTGTATTTTGCTTTCCATCTGCATTTTTTCGGTGGGTTCGGCATCTTTGGATAGTCGGGATAATAGGAAGATATAACCGCATATATTTTCCCTCGCAATTTCATAATTTACGATGTCGAGGTATTCAACGGTCACATGCTTTAGATCGGTTGATAGGTTATTTAATTTAATCATGGCTGAAATCCTGATTTTTCTAAAATTGGATAAAGCTCTCTGAATTTTTCAGGCTCTAAAAGCATATCAGCGATACGAATAGCAAATTGTTGGTAGCTTTCTGTACCTTGTGAATATATTCCCATCTCAGGCATTTCAGACATTTTATTCGCAAATAAATGGCGTTGTGCATCGGTCATTTTTATAAAAAAATCAGGCGTGTTTGGATCTCTTTTTGCTTCAACTTTTGGCTGTTGTTTTTGCTTAAATTTGAAAGAAAAACCTGAAATGATCCGTCCTTTTTTATGCTGTTCATACGTTACAGTAATATCAGTATGCTCATTAATTTGTTTAATTGATGGTTCAAGCACACGCTTTTTGAAGTCACTCATGGCGGTGTATTCACTATCAACAAGACCTAATCTATTTCTAAACTCACTAAGTTCTAGTTGTGGAACTTTTCCAACTTCACGCCAAGCAATCAGCAATTCATAAAGCCTAGTGGCGTATTTACTGGTTAGGTGAGCAACTTGTTTAGCTTCATATTTTGTAAAGTGTTCTTCCAATCGTGTGATTAAAGGCACTACATCAGGAGCAAAAGTAATTTCTAACAATGCTAGGTCATCTACATAAAATATACGGCTTACCCAGCGAGATCGAACAATGCCGACTTTGCCTGTTTTTTTATATTCGGCTGTATAACTAAATTGACGATTAAACAGATTATTTACAGCTTCTCTCAAAGCTTTATATGACGCATCGGCAGATACATTGAATAGCTTGGCGTAGTCACTAGCATGTATTTCCAGTTTACTATCCGCAGTGATTCCTTGTCCCGATTCTCTAGCATTAATGATAGCTAGCATGATCAAACGTTGTTCCGTTAGCTCTAGGTTGTAACTGGCATTTATTAGAGCATTATCTTTCACGACTAAACTATTTTTCATAAGAAGAACTTATTATTATCTAATTAAAGGACAATGTAATCTAATATCTTTTTAAGGTCAATATTTATAACGTCCTTTAATTAAGAGTAAATGTCCGTTTATACAAGAGCAAATGTCCGTTTATACAAGAGCAAATGTCCGTTTATACAAGAGCAAATGTCCGTTTATATAGTCTGTAACACTTACTACACAAGGGTTTCAACCTGTCTAAAAGCATTAAAAGCTTTAAAAATAATTAAAAGCCTTTCGAGAGGGGAGTGCAAACTGCCCTAGGTACTCGCTAAAGCTCGTACTCTATTGAAGCTCGTTCCTCGCTTCGTGGGGCAGTTTTTAGTTAATCATGTTTGTGAAATCTAAAAGCAAAAGCATTGGTAATGTATTCGCTTCGCTCATACTTTTTGAAAAGCAAAAGCTCCAAAGTTCGCACCCATTCGGGATGCTCTGTACCTACCTTTTAAAATCGAAAGGGAGCTTGTAATCAGAGAAAAGGCAAGGGCGAAATTTTGATGATGCTCAATCGCTCGTAGACACTCGCTAGGTTCTTATTATCTAGGTTTTAATTATTTACTGGAGCTAATCAAAGTTGTGAAACATTGCTTAAATAATAGTCGTGGAACGTGAAAAGTCATAAAAAAAGCCCAGTCATGGGAGACTGGGCTATAAACTAGAAACTACAGCATTGATTTCTATAGATAATTATAACGCATTTCGTATAAGGTGTATTATGTTAATTTTAGAAAATCTTAAGATAATTATTAATGAGTGGCTTAATGAATAAAGAAATTTCTGTATTACTGCATGACGTTCCTACTCATGCAGATTACGCATGTGATGCAACAGATTTAGATCCAGAAGATATTCCTGAAGATCGTATAGAACAAGTCATAAATTTATTAAATTCTTCTGATGAAAATATTGTATTTGAGGCAGCAAAACTTCTGACTAATTGGGGACAATCCTCTGGTTTTGATGCATTAGTAAATTTATTAAATGAAAATAAATTAGTTGGTTATATAGATCATCGTTTACATGGTTATGATGATACACTTCAGCATGTACTTAGAGCTTTTGTTCGTTATTGGGCATTCCAAGCTGATCTAGGATTTGGTGAACAGGCTAGAATAAAAATATTTCATCCTATACAAAAGATTATAGAAATATCTAATACAGAACCATTTGATATTAGTCGCTTATTTTGGTTAATTGATGATGAAAAATACGATGAATATATTCCTTTAATTAAAAACCATTTAATCCAAATAATAGATCATCCTGAATTACAATTTTGGAAAATCCATGATGCTATTGAACTGATGCTGAAATTAGAGCCTGAGTTTGTTCATAATTTATTAGAAGAAAAAGGCAAAACATTGGAAGACTTTAAAATTAACACTTTATAAAGTTATACATTTAACATAATGGTGGTTATACGCAATACACTTGTATATTAACTTTAATATCAATCACTTAAAAAATTCACACCAACCCAAAAATGCACAAAAATCCGATTTTGAAACAAGTCGGCTTTTTTGTGAGCGGTTTTGATATTTTTTGCCAACATTTTTGCTCAAAAAAAACTCAAAACAGAAAATCACCTAAAATCTATAAGGCTTTCAGCCTGAAAAAAATCCACAATTTCTGCGGATAAATCTGGGGCTATTTTTAAGCCATTTTTGTACGCTTTGACGTACAGTAATTTAAGGAATCTGCTTCTAGCTGATCAAAGCGTTATTTCTTATGATGAAGCCATAGAGAGCAGGAAGCTCCAAACAACAAGAATAAAAAAGATCAGCACAAGGATGGTTAGGTACGACAGGAGTTATACCTTGCAACCAAACACGAAAAACCCCGACAGGATGTCGGGGTTTTTTATTACCAAAAATTTGATTCGCATAATTCGTATTATGTTAATTTTAGAAAAGATGCATAATCATTTTTTACCGTATATACGTGAAAATTCCTTATCATTTAAATACTTATTAGAATCTCTTTTTTCTTCATATTCTTCTTCTAGAATTTCAGCTGTTACAACTGGAAGTAATTGATAGAGTTCCTTTAATGCGTCTTTATTCCCTGTAACTTTTTCATAAAAGGTTTGTCCATCAATTCGACGAATTCGCTCATTTTCTTCTCTATTCTTTTTGGATACATTATCAGATGGAGTAAAAGTTTCATCATAACTTTTACCGTTTTTTGGAAGAATTTCAACATAGTATGCTACGACACTTTCATCCTCGGGTAACTTACTTTGAAGATCATCATAGATAGACTTTTTATGATTACCCTTAGTCGTATTATGTTTATTTTTTACCTCAGCGATAAATCCCTTAGCGGTTCCATCTAAATCAATAACGCTTCCTGTTTTTAAATTTTGTACTCCATCTAAAGTTCCGAGAACAGCCTGATGCAACTCTCCTATCTGATTTTGGAGAGTTTTTTGTACTTGGCGTTGTTTTTCCTGCACCATCCACTCTTCCATAGAGATATCTTTGATAGTTGTTTCAATCGTAGCGGCAAAAACATCAATAGTATTTCTATACATATCTTGTTCAGCAGAATCTTGAGATTCATAAGCTGATTTTACTAAAGGTCTTAAAACTTCCTTGACCTTATCTTTATCAAACGTTGACACTATTAAAACTCCTAAAATAATTGTGGACCTGGCTCTCCTTCCGAGTTAAACTTATGACTTGTTCTGTAATAACCTTAACGCACCTATGAACATACTTACTTCCTTTGATGATTGCTTCTCGGCAGAAACAATTGCTGATGCCTTATCAGTTTCTAAAAGGAATATTGAATCATGGGCGAAGAATGGAAAACTTGTTCCTATTCTAGATCCTCAAATCCACAAAAAACCATATAAAAAAGAACAGTTAATTCAATTTCCTGAATTTTCTGCAATGTTTAATAGCTCATGGAAAGAACAAGAAAAAATAACTCCAATTAGAGAATTTTCTCTTGTCGAGTTATTTGCAGGAGCAGGTGGATTAGCTTTAGGTTTGGAAAAAGCTGGCTTCAAATCAGTTTTATTAAATGAGAAAGATAAATTTGCATGTCAAACTTTAAGATTTAATAGACCTGAATGGAATGTCGTTGAAGATGATATTGCTAATGTTGACTTTAGTCACTTACAAGGAAAAGTTGACTTATTAACAGGTGGATTCCCATGCCAGCCTTTTTCCTATGCAGGCAAACAGTTAGGTTTTGAAGATATCCGAGGAACATTAGTTTTTGAGATGGCTAGAGCTATCAAAGAAATTCAACCTAAAGTTTTCTTA
Source organism: Acinetobacter sp. YH16051 (assembly GCF_013417135.1). NCBI lineage: Bacteria > Pseudomonadati > Pseudomonadota > Gammaproteobacteria > Moraxellales > Moraxellaceae > Acinetobacter > Acinetobacter sp. YH16051. Next base: position 4,894 of record NZ_VPEN01000026.1, read on the forward strand.
GCTGAAAATGTAAAAGGATTAGCTGAGAATGATAATGGAAAAACCCTCACAACCATCATTTCAATTCTAGAAGAACTAGGCTATGAGATTATTGAAAAAGACATCTATAAAGCTTTGTTCTATAAAACCCCCCAGAAGCGTGAACGTCTCATAATTATTGGAGTTCGTAAAGATCTAGCTCATAAAGCTGTATTTGAAAAACCATCTCCATATCATCGAATTCTTAATCTACGAGATGCCTTTAAGGCTGGAGAGTTATACGAGACTGATGTTCCTGATTCTGTAGGCCAAAAATATCCTCAGAGAAAAGCTGAAATCATGTCTTATGTTCCAGAAGGTGGATATTGGCGAGATCTTCCTTTAGAACTCCAAAAAGAATATATGCAAGGTAGCTTTTATCTTGGTGGTGGTAAAACGGGTATGGCACGACGTTTATCTTGGGATGAGCCAAGTTTAACCTTAACCTGTGCTCCAGCTCAGAAGCAAACAGAGCGTTGCCATCCTAGCGAAAATCGCCCTTTAACCACTAAAGAGTATGCACGTATTCAAACATTTCCCGATAGTTGGATCTTCCAAGGTTCACCAACCCAAATTTATAAACAAATCGGAAATGCTGTTCCTGTCAATCTTGCGTATGCTGTCGGAAAGAGATTGATCGAAATGTTGAATAATTTAGATGAAAAAACCTGCTTATAAGCAGGTTTTTTCATCTAAACACTTTTTCTAAATGGTATCAAATTTCTTTGTTTGCCATGCAAGATAACTCTAAAATTTTTGGATCTTGAGCCAATTCTTTTACTATTAAATCTAATTCCTCACTAAAATCAAAACCCTCAGCGACTTCATTAATTGCAGCTATTAAATCCTCGTAAAAGTCGTCATCACCTGTCAGCTTAGTCCAAAATTCTTTACCAATAAGAATGTTATAATGATGATCATTTTCTAGTTTTTTATAGTTTGCACTTAGCTGTGATCTATCACCATATACAATTCCTACGACCATATCATCAATTTGAAGTGACTTATTATTAGTTCGGGCTAAGTTTTTTATAGCCTTAAAATGGCTATGCAATGTTTCAACATCACTAAAGTTTATTGTTTCCGGTCCTGCTTTAATTTGGCAATATTTTCTTCTCCCATCATCTTTATCTATATATTCAATATCAATACCAGCTGTAGTACTTCCAAAACTATCTAAGACTTCACTTGTGAATTTTTGAATAGCTCTACCAAAAGTTGTATTTATACTCGTAGCTAAAATACGAGGATAAAGTAATGCCTTAGCAATGCTTTCTGGCGTCGTATCTCCTATTAAAAAATTAGCTAAATACGTTGTAGTAAATGCATTAATTTTAAATTTTGATGCTTTTTTCAACTTCCTTGTATTACGTAAGTGATTCTGGATAACACTTTCCTTAAACCAATCTTGGGCTTTTTCCAAGATTATTTCTTTCTCTTTATCAGATATCATATAAATACTACTCTTTAACAATCAAATGTATAAAACATCACTTATTATCTCATTTAGATTGGATTTTTATACAATCTAAAGCTTTTCTAATCTCATTTTCTTTAGACTCAACCACCACAGAAAAATCCTTTAAATGCTTATATTTATTTAATTTTTTAACATAGTTGGCAACAGTATTATTTGAACACCCTAAGAATTTCGCAATATCTTTTTGATATAGACCGTGAGTCACATAAAGCTCATAAGCGAGTATATGTTTTACCCCTAAAGGCGTATTAAAAAACTTCTTATCAAACATGCATATTCGATGGCATTTTACAGTTGGTGCTAGATTATAAAGCGTCTTGCCATTTGAGGTTCATATTTAACATAAAATCTCTTATACGAAATTCAGATGTAAGCCACTGAATAGCCAACGATTTTATAGACACCTTTTAGTTAGATTTTTTCAGTTTTTATAAGAACTACTGATTAGGACCTTGACGCCCTGCTTTTTACTGGATAATCTTATTTTAACGCAGCAAAATCTGTGTCCAGGCGTGAGAACCTGATAAAATCTAGGTGCAATTAAATGTCGCACTTGCGGCTATTTTTTTGCCTACTGTTAAGCAGTCCCTATGGTAGCTTAGCAGGGCAGCTTCGTGCTGGCTGATCCTAGATTCAGTATTCTCACCCCTGTTAAGTTGCCTCCATTGCCGTGAGAAGTGATGGAGATAATTAAACTCTTATCTAGGAAACTGCTATGCATATTAAATTCAATGATGCAAACCCATGCATCCCAAAAAACCTCGCTAAACAACTGATTGTCGAAAGCGCTAAACTTCTGAATCATCAACAACGCCAAGCCTTGCTCGATATTTTCATGACTTTAGATCAGGCGGAAAAAACAGCTGAAAAGACACTTCAGCAACATGCTGTAGCGCAACAAAGCACCCACAACTTTTCTCAAGATCACGAATACCAAGAAGACAATCAGGAATATTGGTCAGGTCATTACTATGATTCTTACAGTCAAGAATATCCGGAAGATTGGGTAAAACGGACTCAGTCCACCCCACATCGTCATAAGCTCCCTAGAACTACTTACTGATCGTGGGGGGTTCCTCTTTAAAAGTAGGCATCATAATCCGAGCTACTCGACAGAGTTGGCTCGGATGAATACCGGGGAAACTGAGGGATTTGAGAACCTGATTACAGTCGTTGAACTGCATATTAAAGAACTCAATACCTCTGCCTTTCAAAATGTGTTTCCTGATATTGGCTTTCATCAAATTTATATTCAAATCTTTCATTTCATTAATCCCTCTTTACATTTCACAATCCAGTCCTGAACTGCGCTCAGCAGCCCGTTGCTTTGCTTGTAGCTCTTTGCGCTTATCTAACTCATCTAGAGCCTTGAAGATATATCCTGGATTAAATCCGCTAACTTTTGTTGATACTGCTCGACTGAGTTCATTCTCTCGCTGATTTGGTTCGCCAGTGGCTTCGTTTGCTTCTCTATTTCTGCTTGCACCAGGCTCGGCAAAATCTCCCTTAACAAGCTTCTCAATTCTTCTTGTACGTCTAAAGAACTCACCAATTTCGTCACATGCGTCTTTAAAACGGTCGCCAATTCGTTCTGTAAAGCCTCTGAAAAATGCTCTGAGACTGTCTGCTCTGAGAGTTTTTTCACTATTTCCTGATAGCGTTTGACGATCTGCACTTCTTCCTCGCTCTTTTTGAGTAAGATCGCTGTGTAATCTTCTAGTTGCTGCAAGGCTTTCTCGTGCAATCCTAGTGCTTTCTGCTGCTCTTCCAGCTGCTTCAAGGCCTTCTCTTGCTGCTGCTGTTGCTGCTTCAATTGCTGTTGTTGTTCTTCGATAATCCCCAATAGCTGGGCTTCTAGACTGCTCATTTACTTCTATTTCTCCACTATTACCCGATAATTGCCCTCGTAATGCGGAGCTTTCGGGTCTATCTGTACGCACAATTGTTTGTCGCAAGTCAAAAGATTCAAGGTTGCTCCCCTCACTCGTAAATCCTCGATTTGCTGGTTCATTCGGCTTAACTGATTTTTTTGGTAATTTAGATAAAGTCCTGTTGCTATACTGCTCATAACTAAAACGCCAACTAGAATAATCAACGGCCAAACTGACGTAATAAGGGCTTTTTTCAAAGTCGCTTGGCGCACTATATCTTCTTGTAAGCGGTTCGACTCTTGCAAGATCTCCTCTAAGCTCTCGACTTGCTTCTGGCAGGCTGCCTGAATTTCGGTGATTGCTTCTGTATGTGCTTTCTGCAACGTCTTCTTGTCTGTTGTAATCTGCTCGATAATCTCGCTCGTGGCTTCGCTCTGCTGATTTTTCAACGCCTCCTTGTTGGTCAAGATTTGGGTCTTTAGCTCTTTCGTGGCTTGCATGTCCTGCTTTCTCAAGCTCAGCGTCTCTTTGCTGATACTTCTGCTGAAATTCTCGGATCTTGCCGTCAATTTGTTCTGCGTATCGCTGAAGATTTTCTCTATAACGCTTTCGAGCTTCTCTTCTGTATCGTTCTGACGCTTCTGCTGTAAGGCTATCGCCCTCTGCTCCAAATCTGAAATTCTGCTCATAAATAGCACCTTCTAAGCGAATAGGGCGTGAGTTTTCATCGCCATAAGGATTTCTAATGGAAATGGCTTTTGCTGTTTCTTTAGTGACATCTAACCCAAGATCAATAAGCCACTGTTTCATGCTCTCACGGTCAGTAATAAAGCCTTCTTCAATTTGTTTTTTTGCTGCTACATCTAAAACTCTTTTGATGTCTGCGGTATTTTTAGGCAGGCTTTTCTTAGTTTTGATGTCTTGGCGAAACATCGGATCGTCTGGGTCATGTAACTGATGCTCAAAGTTAATAATCTTCTTAAACAGATCAACTCTCGGCATATCGGCCTCATGATAGAAGGGCTGTAGCCGGTTTCCTGTCAGGATTTCAGTGTTTGGAATCAAGAAATTTAACTCAAGCCTGCGCTCCCCTGTTTCCTCGTTTATCTTGTCCCGATGCTCAATCCAAAGCACTCGATACTGATCTGAACTCATACCTGGAAAAAGACAGTGCTCAAAATCGGCCATGATTTTGCGCTTGGCTTCATCTGATAAATCGCTCTCGTAAAAACTCAGGCATCCGGACGTATATTTTTTTGCAAAAGGCGAACTGTCTATAAGTCCTGCAACTTCTTGCTCATTACCACTTAAAATTTTTGCATGCTCACGGTCGCGCTTTTTCCCAAGAAAGTAATCAAGCGGCCCTTTTGAAAGTCCAGCGCCATATCTGAAAAATTCGACAATCATTTTAAGTCTCGTCTCAGTGCTTCAAGGTTTTCATTGATAGCAATCAACAGGTGAAACAGTCTCACAGCATCAAACGGCTCACCTTTAGCAATATCAGTATTTAAAGCTTTTGCGACCTGATTAATGTTGTTACCAATTCTTGAAAGTTCGAGTAAAAACTCTCGATCAAGTTTTGTATAAACATGCTTTTGTTCTCTCCCGCCTACTGCTGCCATAGCTGACTCACGCAAGAATCTAGCGACATTTTCAACATTCCCATCTCTTAGTTTTTGAAGCTCGGTATCTGACATTCTCACCTTGTAAACTTTGTTTCTCGTTTTCATTTTCGACTCATGCTGCTTTTGCTTTTTACCGCCAAGCTTGTCTTGGCGGTCGGGGGGTTTCGGGGTCTCCCTGAACAAGGTCATAGAACCAATTTTTGAGCGAAGCGAAAAAAGGGGTCTCTATGTATCCTTGCGTTCCAATACTGATTCACCTGACGTTAGCAGAAATAAAAAAAACGAATCCCCGATAGTGGTGTTTTTGAATTTTTTTTCTGATGCTGATAAATGAATGAACTTTTCAGGCGTGTTCAAGAACAGAAAGTAGCGAGTGAACTGGTATGTTTCTGAGATTCTTATGCGAAGTGTTGAAAGAGATAAGGCTCATTTTTATCTCTATCTGTGCAATTTGAATGCTTCCGTTAGATCCAGAGCGAGTGTCTACGAGCGACCAGACTCAATTAAAATTTTCGCCATGCTTTTTCCCTGACTACAAGCTCCCCTTTGCTGCTAAGACTGAGGTACAGAGCATCCCAAAGGGTGCGAACAGATTCAATTTGCTTCTAGAACGAGCGAAGCGAGCATAAAAAACTTATGAGCGAAGCGAATTCCGAGTTGCTTTTGATCTTGCTTTTGCTTTTTATTAAAGTCACAACGAGATGAGCCAAAAAATTGCCCCTACGAATCGAGCGAAAGCGAGATTCAATAGAGTTTGAGCGAGTGAAACGAAGCGAAAACCAAGGGCAATTTTTCATGATTCAGGTTTTTAATTATTTTAAGGTTTTTAAATGTTTTTAACTTAGTTTTAATTATTAAATTTCAATAACTAACCTTTGTATTCCCCCACGTTTAGTTACCCATTCCCCCACGTTTAGTTACCCATTCCCCCACGTTTAGTTACCCATTCCCCCACGTTTAGTTACCCATTCCCCCACGTTTAGTTACCCTCCTAATTACACCCTTAACTACACAGTTGCAGTTATACCCACATTGTTATAATCTGTGGGTATAAAAATATTTCAATTCAGTCTATGTCAAAAGAATTAGTTGTAAAAACCAATCGGTTAAACCAAGCTTTTCAAACTCTATCTTTATCAGAGTTTCATATTGTTCAATTAGCCATTGTTGATGCTAGACATACGGGTACTGGACTAAGTACAGATACTCCTTTACGAATAGATGCTTTGAGATATGCTGAAGTTTTTGGGACAACAAGGCAAAATGCTTATCAGAGAATGAAAGAAGCAGAGGATTCTTTATTTAACAGAAGATTTAGCTTCTTTGATGAAGATGGGAAATTAGTCAAAAGTAGATGGATTCAGCAAGTAAAATATCTAGATGATGAAGGGGCTATTGAACTTGTTTTCACTTTAGCTGTTGTACAAGGCATAAGTAAAATTGATGGTATTAAAGACTTTTTTACTCAATATTTACTAAGCCAAACAGCCCAGCTTAACAGTACATATTCAGCAAGATTATACGAGTTATTAATTCAATGGAAAGCTATTGGAAAAACGCCAGTATTTGAATTAGCAACTTTTAGAGAACAACTTGGAATTGGTGTTAATGAATACAAGCGTATGGATCACTTTAAAACTAGAGTTCTTGACTTAGCCATTTCTGAAATTAGCGAAAAAACAGATATAGAGGCAACCTACCAACAGCATAAAAAAGGCCGTTCAATATCTGGTTTTTCTTTTTCTTTTAAACAAAAAAAATCTAAAACTAAATCATTAGAAAATCAGACAATATCTGGCAATCTAGATCTTTTTTCAAAAAAAATGACTGACTCTCAACGCCACTTATTTTCCAATAAGCTATCTGAACTTCCTGAAATGAGTAAATACTCTCAAGGAACTGAAAGCTATCCTCAATTCGCAGTAAGAATTGCTGAAATGCTTAAAGATTCTGAGAAGTTAAAAGAGTTTGCTCCCATGCTTGAAAAGGTTGGCTATCGTTAAATCATTGATGTAACGTTACATTACTAAATATTGTCTACTGACATACAGACTTTTACTTGGGTTACATGATGAAAGCACTATCTGTTATTGAATTAGCTCAACTCTATGGAATGAATCGTCAAAGTATCTATAAACGTATAAATAAAGGGGATTTATCAAAAAATAGTGATGGGAAAATAGATTTATCTGAAGCCATACGAGTATTTGGCGAACCATCTAATAAAAATAATAATGTAACTACGTTACAGTCTACTACGGTACAAAAAGATACAGAAGTAGACATGCTAAAACAGCAAGTAGACATACTTAAAAAACAGCTAGAACTTGCACATGAGCGAGAAGTTTTCCAAAGAGAACAGCTAGAAGCAAAAGACAATCAAATAGAAGCAATACAACGACTGTTAGAAGCTCCAAAAACCAATATGACTACGTTTACCGATCATAAACCTAGCCAAGATATAGCAACGGATCCTCGGTCAGAACCTGAGCCGAAACATGACGGATTGACTACTCCGGAACAAACGGAAAATAAGCGGATTCCCGTACCGGAGCACGTTGAACAGGAGCCGGAGAAAAGGGGCTTTTGGAGCCGTTTTTTTAGACCCTATGATTAACCACGATTGTTTAACTAATATGAACAAAGTCGTGAAACATTGCTTAAATAATAGGCGTGGAACGTGAAAAATCATAAAAAAAACCCAACTTGGGGAAGATGGGCTATCAACTAGGAAATACAGCTTTGAATTATAAGGATGATTATAACGCATTTCGTATAAGGTGTATTATGTTAATTTTAGAAAATCTTAAGATAATTATTAATGAGTGGCTTAATGAATAAAGAAATTTCTGTATTACTGCATGACGTTCCTACTCATGCAGATTACGCATGTGATGCAACAGATTTAGATCCAGAAGATATTCCTGAAGATCGTATAGAACAAGTCATAAATTTATTAAATTCTTCTGATGAAAATATTGTATTTGAGGCAGCAAAACTTCTGACTAATTGGGGACAATCCTCTGGTTTTGATGCATTAGTAAATTTATTAAATGAAAATAAATTAGTTGGTTATATAGATCATCGTTTACATGGTTATGATGATACACTTCAGCATGTACTTAGAGCTTTTGTTCGTTATTGGGCATTCCAAGCTGATCTAGGATTTGGTGAACAGGCTAGAATAAAAATATTTCATCCTATACAAAAGATTATAGAAATATCTAATACAGAACCATTTGATATTAGTCGCTTATTTTGGTTAATTGATGATGAAAAATACGATGAATATATTCCTTTAATTAAAAACCATTTAATCCAAATAATAGATCATCCTGAATTACAATTTTGGAAAATCCATGATGCTATTGAACTGATGCTGAAATTAGAGCCTGAGTTTGTTCATAATTTATTAGAAGAAAAAGGCAAAACATTGGAAGACTTTAAAATTAACACTTTATAAAGTTATACATTTAACATAATGGTGGTTATACGAAATTCATTTGTTAGAAACCATTTATTACATCAAAAGTAATGAAAAAGTAAAGAATATGCCTTATATTATCTTTACTTTAATGTTTTTTGAGTGAGGAAATCATGTCCGCAGTCAATTTCAATATGCGCTTAGAAGCAGAGTTAAAAGAACAAGTCACGCCTATTTTAGAAGACTACGGTTTGACTATGCCCCAAGCATTCAAACTGTTCTTGAATCAAATCGTTAAAACTAAGGCGATCCCTTTATCTTTTGACTATGCGCGAGAAACTGCTTTAACTCCTAAAGCAGCAGCTAAGTTACTTCAATCTTTAAAAGAGATTGAAAATGGCGAGTACACCGAGTACGAAACGGTAGAAGAAGCGATTAAAGCTATGTCGGAAGAAGCACATGGCTAAACGTAAGATTATCGTAACCAGTTCTTTTAAACGTGATATTAAAAGACGTTATTTAGAACTGGTTACGGCTGAATGGGCAGAAGTATTAGATTGTTTAGTCGCAAATAATCCTTTGCCTGAAAAATATTTAGATCATCCCTTGAAGGGTGGTGCAGAGTTTAAGAATTGTCGTGATTGTCATGTGAAGCCTGACTTAGTCTTGATTTATAGGCTTGTTGGTGACGATATTTTAGAACTGCATCAGTTGGATAGCCATTCCGAAATTTTTGGATGACTATCGCTCGATGCTTTGAAA
>NZ_VPEN01000027.1:0-12719 GCF_013417135.1 Acinetobacter sp. YH16051
GATAATCTTTTTCAGATTCAATCAATAATTGAACCGCTCTTTCTCTGATTTCAGGGGTATATTTTGGTTTTGTCATTGGAACATTCTCTCAAGAAAGTTGGTCTCCGACAAACCCGGTACGGTTCATCCAGAGTTCCCAACAAAAATAAGTTTCATTACTGCCCAATCTGCATACAACAGCAACGAGAAACGTATGGAGAATATTTCTGGAACAGGGCTTGGTTTGTACCTAACCTTCCAATATGCCTGAAACATAATTGTTCACTTCTGTCTCAAGATTATATTCAACAACAGCATCGACACCTTTTCTTACCGTTGTTGCCAAACCAAACTCAGGACCTACCTGAACCCTACTTTAAGGAAGACTTTATATTAGGACAAATGTCCGTAGAGTTATTACAACTTGATCCTCAGCCATCCCCAAGCCATGAACAATGGACTAAGTTTTATCTAGAAATTGCTGATGCAAAGAATTGCCGTAGGGGCAGTCAGGTTCGCCATGAACAAACTTATGAGCAAGTGATTAACAAATTTAAATATGTATATCTCAACTCTAAGAATTTAGGGATTAATCCTGATCAAGATACTTCATGGCTCAAAACCATTTTTAGAAAGCATCGCAAAGCCTTTAGTTTTTTAGAGCATTGTATTGTCTGGTCTTCATTTATACCTGAAATGACACCTAAAGACATTCTGCAATATGTCAGCTCTATTTCAGCAAACCAATATTTTGTAAAACGACCTACTTCTACGGACAATATTCCCCCTGTAAAAATAGAGGAGATGAGACAGAAATGGCAAGATATCGTGCTACTTCATGGTGTAACGTCTGGTCGTAAAATTAAATCAGGCCAAGCAACTTATATATGGCTATATAGAAATGATCAAAATTGGCTCCTAACCTTTAATTCAAAACATTTGTCAAAACCCCAAGTCCGAAAAAATAAAGTAAATTGGCCTATACGTGATTTTTCAATAACCAAAGAATTATTCAAAATTTTATATCGTTCAAATGATGACTTAGCTTGTCCAAGAATGTCAAAAAGTTGGTTTCTCAATCAATTATCCAAAGGAAATTCCATTTCCAAAAATTTGCACCAACTGCCTTTAAGCTCCAAATTTCTTTCAACTTATTCTGAAGATACAATAGCTTATCAAATACGGAGAATTACCCATGCCATGATCAGGCTTGGGTATACAGAGTACAGTACTAAAGATAGATGGCGGATATTGCGACTTGCAGGATTAAGTAAAGAAAGAATTACTCAAGAAGCCCAAATTTTCCTAAATATGATTTGTGAGAAGATTTATGCATATTAAAAGCCTCCCTTTAGATACATTAATTACAGGTATAGGACGACTATTTAAATATGAAAATAAACCATGGTTTATTAATTTGTGGGGAGAATCCGAAGAAACTAAAAAGGGATATTACACCTCTTTTTCCCATATGCATTTATTGACTAAACGTCGAATTATCAACTCTACCAAAAATGAGCATCGAAAGTCTGGATTTCACCTAAAATTTACATGCCCCCCTCCAGCAGAATGGATATCTTTTGCTCAATCTAAATCACAATTTCACTTTTTTGGGTTTGATGCTTTGGCAACGTTTTCAAATGAAGTACAAACCGTTAAAAATATTCATATTGAATTACCACAGCTTGAGTTAGCAAGAGCTTTCTTCTTCCAAAACGCTTACCTAACTCGATCAGCGCTTGAGTTGAATGTACTGGCAGAAGATTTTGATATTCAGAACAGGGCTGATCATTACCTGATTAATGTTCTTCCTTCATGTGAAGGCTCCCTTGCACTTACTCATTTCAATAAACCTGGATTTCGTCGATTTCTTGCATATTTACTCCTAAATGAAAATATAAGAGCTTCATATGAAAGTATCGCTCAACAGTGTCAGGCTTTTGAAAGAATTAATAATACGCAAAGAACATGGGACTTTAGTTTCATCCCTCCCAATTTAACAGACGTAAACATTGAAGCATACGGTTATTACGACAAGTTAACCAATACATTCAAAATTAATGAAATTATTGGCTTTTCTGGGCTCTACGCCCATATTGATAAGCCTGTTTATTTTCATCATGATAAATTTTCTGGAGCATCAAAAAAATCGGGTAATACCAGTACCATACCACCAAAGCCGAATCATGCAGAACCCAAACTGAATGATGAGGAGGAAGCAACACCCAGCAATAAGCCCACAATTATAGATAGCCCAACTACTTTACTTGATTTTGATGATCCATTTGAAACTAAGAAAGTCGCAGATAAAACTGGTTCAAAAAATGATGTTATCGTGGATGATGCCCGAGAGTATATTGAGGAATTAATTGGTGATGTGAATACTGATGAACCAGGAATTGGCGGTACAGTTAAAGCTGGTGATTTTGAGGGTGCAAAAGATCAAACTAATGATGCACATTTATATCTAGACCGTTTCTCAGCCTTTATACAGATGCTTTATAAACTTGAGGAAAATTATGGAATACAGTATTCATTAACTTTAAAAACTCTGCCTGAAGTAGAAGGATTTACCAAACATCTAAAAACCGATAATAATCCACGCTGTATTGCTGAAGTGCATTTCCTATATCAGGGTCAGCATTTCATTTTATTGGAAGTTGATACATCCGATAATGCAACACGCCTTTCGACACAATTATTGACGATAAAAAATATGAATTGCTGGGAAGAAGATTATGAAAAACTTCGTAAGTTTGTGGTTCAAAAAACTCTTAACTGGCCAAATAGCTTTATCAAAAAAATAGCAATTCAACACATTAGATTTAATCATCCACGTATTGATGATAGCCAAAAAGTCTCTATTGAAGACTTGGAGGGTTGGGCCACTCGAATTTATATAGGATTAAATAAATAGACATCTAAGGGTTTATTATAGATATATAACTGCAAGTCTAAAGCCTGTTTATAATACAAGATTAACAGCGTAAATCTGAATAGATATATTTTTCTAGGAGAGTGATAGCTGTGCAATATAGTCTTTTATTGGGTCTCCAAAGATTAAAGTTACATTATCAAAGACGCGCTTTCTATTATTTTGGCTAGGAGCCCTTGTCACCCCTAGCAAAAATTCGCCCCCCTTCATTCCTTGTTTAATTATATATCAGCGTAATAGTAGCCTGTGCTTGAACCAGCGTTGCAGATACAGCACCAACATTAGAATAGTAACGCGCTTTAAATCCTTTAGAAACCGTACCACTAGGACCAATTGTCCCGAAATTAAAAAAGCTACTTGAATTATTAATGTTTTTCGGAGCAATCGGTAAAGCGCTTCCTGCATTGTCTATTATTTGCACTGAAACATTAGCAGAGTGGATATTTTTTAATAACCCATTCGTATTGCTTGCAGACGCATTGTTATTGTCAGTCAATAAGGCAAGTAGGGTTTTATTGTTATCCTCTAAACTACAGCCACCCACATTTACTGTAAAAGCTGTATCTCCAACAGTTTGACCGGGCGCAGTAAAGCTACTACTTGGTATAGTTGGTAAATTAACATTAATTGCTGCACCATTATTAATTATACAGGTAGATTTTTTAACTTGAAAAGTCGTGGTATTTAATCTAATCGATGTAGATGCAGTTGCCCCCACTATCCCCCCCCACCATGTCTGGCTTCTGTCACTTGCAGAAAAACTACCTAATCTTAAGTTGGAGATTGTATACACACCAGCACTATTCCCCAAACCCGATACCAATAGACGAATATCTTGTAGACGTAAGCCGCGCGTATCACTATAGCCATTAAAGAGTTCATAAGAATTAGTTGGGCTATTGACCCAATATTCTGTTGCAGTATTCTGATTATCTTTAACACTAAAAGCGATATAGACTTTAATATTTGGTGAGGCAGGCGTAATGTTGGCAGGGGGAATTTGATAATAGGTATAGCCATCTTTTGAAATTGTATTACTGGTCATTAAGTCAGTTACTGCATTCATGGTAAAAGTACTCGGACCATTTCCTGAATTACAAGAGTCAATTGGTTGAGCTGCTGACGCAGCTATGGTTTGAGATACAAGTTGCAGATAAGCATTATCACTATGTGCTTTAGTTAAATTTGCAGTAAAATTAACAGGGTTTGTTCTGGCATAACAGTTGGCATGAGTTTTGGAGGCAAAAGCTAATAGACATAATAAGCCTAGCGTAATTCTCTTATACATTTAATGGCACTCCACATTTACAATATCTAATGGGCTATTCTTTTTCTTAACCATTGAACTAAATTCTGTTAGAGGAATATTACAGCTTTGTTTTAATTGATCACCCCACATCACTTTTAAAGGCTCTTTAAAATCACGAATATCATGGGTAAGTAAAGATTGGTTCGATTGTCCCATTAAACCAACCAACTGACCACTTAATGTTTCAATACGGCTCCCCATAGGAAACTGTTGCATTTTTTTACTATGAATACGCATTAAAATATTGCTTTGTTGATTCGCTTTAAAAGTCGCAAGAGTTGAACTATACATACGTGGAATAACTTGAGTTTGGTTACCATCCAAAGTAATTTCTGGCGGCAACTGATCAGGATTAATCGAAATTGTATTGATTGAATAGGCTGAAGCATTTGGATAAATTGCATTGCCCCAACGGTCAAGTTTTACCCCCCATGCATTGTCAATTCTTGCTCCAGCACCATGATCAACATGAATAATAGTATAAGTATCTGCTGCAGTATTGGTCGCTGTAATACCATAACGATGTGCGACAATTGCACCCTGTGTTGAAAGTGAATATTGGGTATTTTGATTATTGTGATAGACCGTCGCCCCTAAGTTCATATAAGGCAATAAATAATTTACATTGGCATTGTATGAAGTATTGGTATTGTCATCATAGCGATTGGAGGTTGCCCCTAAACCAAAGTTGATATTGTTATTATGGCCTGTTGTACCAGACAAATAAGTACCAAAGCTATCATTATTGTGCCCTTGTTGTGCACTATGCTGATAGGTCGAGTTGATGTGGAGGTTAGACTTTCGAAAGTCTAAAGGTAATGAAAAGCTAGCATAAATACTGTGGTCCTTGTCAAAGCTACTCTCTTTATAATTGGTTTGAGATAATCCAATAGAATAAGATAAGCGTTTCCATGAGTTACCATAACTTAAGTTATACTGATACCTATTATTCTTCTTATTCCAATAGTCACTTACTAAAAAACCTGCACTAAACGCACCAATTTTAGGATTGTCGAAGCTCTTGCTCAAACTAAAATTGAGCTGGTTTCTTAAGTCCGCAGTTAAAAATAAATCATTTAACTCATGTGTATTTAAATAATCGTAATTTTTATAAGCAAGTAGATTTGATACTGTTAAATAATGCCGTGTTTGAGTTTGCGCATTGGCATAAAAATTCATTTTATACGCAGGCATATAATAAGAATAATCTAGCGAAATTTTTTGACCATCATAATCCTTATCTTGCCATGTAGCAGAGCTGGTATCTGCCTTGAGACTTACCCCGCCTAAAAAAGTATTTAAGCCTGCGCCGAGTAACACTCCCTGATAATCTTTGGTTAAGTTAATTCCGCTCAACAAGGTTAAATAGTTATTTAAACCATAGTTATAACTACCTTGTAACACACTGTCATCTGTTAATTCTTCAATGGTTTTATAATTCCCAAGCGCTATACTAAATGTCTTTTGCCCAGACTTTAATAAATTCATATTACTTTGTATTGGGATAATATACGTTCTCTGCTCACCACCATTCTCTATAATTTCAAGCGTCATTGTTCCTGAGGCAAAAGAAGTTAAATCAGTAATACGAAATGGACCTGCGGGAACTGTTTTCTCATAGATTTTTTGGCCATTTTGAAAAATGCGGACCAAAGCATTGGTATTGGCAACGTTTTCAATGACGGGTGCATAGCTACGCATAGACCAAGGCAGCATCGATGAATCTGAAGCGAGTTGCAGACCTACAATGGGTAGACTTTCGGTCTGTAATCCAGATGTATTAAATTGTCCACTACTTAAACGCGCATTTATGGTGGTGATGTCACGATAAAGCACATTTTGATAGGAACGATATGCTTCTAAACTAGAATTCTTCGAGTCAAAATTTCCAGCATGACGAAAATACCAACCATTTACGTTTAGTCCTGCTGTTAAGGCTAAATATTTGCTGTCTTCTTGGTCATTTTGGTTAAAGTTGGCATTATAGCCAACAAAAGCCGAAGTAATACCTGAATCAAATAACGTAGGATCGATGTACTTCCACCTCAAAGACGTACTCTTGCTGAAAAAGGACTGTTGGGTTCTAGTCGTCGTGCTGTAGTCGTCAGCCTCCCCACTTCAAGTGGTAAAACTCTCATTGCTCAATTCCGAATACTGCAAGCCCTAAATCAATTTGATGACCAAGAGGGATGGGTTGCTTACATCGCCCCTACTAGAGCTTTAGTAAACCAAGTTACTCGTCAATTACGCAAAGATTTTAACCCTCTCAATATTATTGTTGAGCAGCTTAGTCCCGCTCTAGAATTTGATAATATTGAGATTGATTTGCTAAAAGAAAAGCAACAAGATGCAAAATTCCGTGTATTGGTTACGACGCCAGAAAAACTTGATTTAATGTTAAAGCTAGGCTGGGAAGAAAAAATTGGTCGCCCATTAACTTTAGTTGTAGTAGATGAAGCCCACAACATTAATTCTGATCATAGAGGATTAAAACTAGAGCTATTATTAGCCACAATAAACAATGAAAGTAAGTATGCTCAGTTTCTATTATTAACGCCATTTATTAACAATGCTAAAGAAGTTGCACGTTGGCTAGGTGGTAGTAATTCCGAAGATGTAAGCCTAGGTCTAGATTGGCAGCCTAACGATCGTGTCATCGGAGTTATTAAACCAATTAAAGGCAGACCATTAACTAAACGAAGTTTTGATTATTCATTGGACTTTGAAATGATTCATACGAGCAGAGACACTCTTGCACTAGATGAATCATTTTCATTTCCAAATAATCATAAAGTTGCTAATTCATATACGAAAGCAAGTGATCAAGGCCATATTGCTGCAATGTCTGCTTCGTATCTGAAGAAGCGTGGGCCTGTTATTGTGATGCACTCAACACCAGCATATGTATGGTCTCTAGCAAAAAAAATCAAAAAGGGTGAAGTAAAATCTAATACTATTCATGAAGATATTGCACTTGTTCAAAAATACCTACTGTTAGAATTAGGTAAAGACTTTCCACTAATTGAATTATTAGAATATGGAATAGGTATTCACCATTCTGGATTACCCGAAGAAGTTCGCCAATTAATTGAATGGTTATTTGAAAATGAACGCCTAAATTATCTTGTCGCTACCACTACCATTGCTCAGGGTATTAATTTCCCAGTTAGCGGAGTTATTTTAGCTTCACATCAATATCCATCTAAAAATAAGGCACCAGAAGATATGCCACCAGAAGATTTTTGGAATATTGCTGGTAGAGCTGGCCGAGTTTCACAAGGCCAGTTAGGTGTTATTGCTCTAGCTGCAAAAGATGATGAACGTGCAAACTTGCTTAAAAATTTCATCAATAAAAATACAGGAGATCTTAATTCAGCATTAATTCAGATGGCAGTTACAGCTAATAATGAACTCGATGATTTAGGCAGAATTGTTTACAAATATCCAGAATGGTCTAGTTTTTTACAGTATTTAGCTCATACCTATCGTCAAATGGATAAGCCAGAAGGCTTTATTGACCAAATTGAACAGGTACTTCGTGGAACATTAGGTTTTGAAAAATTAAGATTAGCAAACAGTAATATTGCTCGACAATTATTACAGGGTATTCGCCACTATACAGATACATACTTATCAGATCCGAGAGCACCTCTTAAATTAGTAGATAGTACTGGTTTCTCTATACAAGGGATTAGGTCTGTTTTTACCCATAAAGGCGACATCAATAAAAATTCCTGGAATCATGAAACATTATTTTCTGAACAAAGCCCAGTACTAAAAGACATGATGGGAGTTTTATTACATGTTCCAGAGTTAAGAAATAATTTTAAAGATGTGATTGGCCATGGTTATGAAGAAACGGATAAATTAGCTTCAATTATCAAAGACTGGGTGAACGGTAAGAGTATTCCTGAAATTGCAGAAAGTCATTTTAGTAAAGCAAATGAAGATGCTGTAGATTCTATTACTCGTTGTGGACAACGGCTATTTGGTAAAGTCACGCAAACAACATCTTGGGGACTAAGTGCTTTACTGGCTATTACAGCTAGCGACCTTCCAGAAGATGAGTTAAAGAAATTGGGCAACTTACCATCTCAAGTATTCTATGGTGTTAACAGTGATGAGGCTATCGTCATGCGTTTACTAGGTATTCCTCGTACTGCTGCGAAGCCATTGGCCAATTACTGTAAATCTGACTCCAAAGAATCACTACCTGCGCTTCGTAGCCGGTTAAGGAATCTTACGGATTCTGATTGGAATCAAGCCCTAGGTGCAAATGGCCAGGTCTATAGAAAAATCTGGCATATTCTAGAAGGAGTCTAAAAAGCCCCTTTCATTTTTGTTCCATACTAAAAAACCTTTTGACATTTATATGTTTGATCATTAATTTAGTATGAAGCATCAATACTATGCTAGTCAGTCCACCGCTCAAGTTTAGTTGAGTTGGCGAATATCCCCTTGTGATAATGTATATTCTCTTCTTGAGACCAATCTTACTATCCTTATTGTATGCCATAAGGGTGATGTGGGCTGCACAATGAAAATGGCGAGCTATAAGGTTAGCATTTATGCAAAACTTAGTTTTTCCATCAGGATTATCTATCCAAAGAGCAAAAAAACGCGCTAAAGAACTTGTTAAAAGTAAGCAAGCAAAAAACCAAACTGATGCACTTGATGCAATTTCTTTAAAAGAAGTGAATAAGCCATGGGCTCTAGCAATGGCTCAGCTTCAACAAAATCTAGACTCATCAAATTATTTAATCACACGTATTGATATTGCAAGAGTCTTAGAGCAAGAACCTTTATTAACAGCTAATGGCTTTGGTCATGCTGATACTTACCATGAATCTTTTTATAAAAGACGCACTTTTCATGATTCAAAAGCAGAATATATTCAGCATTTTCACGCAAGCCAAGAAATATTAAGAAACTCAATTGATGAATGCCAAAGGTGCTGTATGTACTTACAACATTTAAAAAAGTTAAAGTCCGTCCGTTATAATTTGGGGAGTTACGGGTTAAAACATAGTGTCGAAAGATATCATCGTAAGTTAAATCAATTCAATGATGCGTATGTATCTAATGGTGCATTAATTTGTGCTGCGATTCATATGGGTTTTTCGATCATGCGAAAAGATCATTTAAGCCCTAATGCTTGGATTTTCGCTAGTGTACAATCAGACATAATAGTATGGGAAAGGCTACTTGAAGAACAAAAATCTTTCCGTAACTTCACACAGCAGAGACTTTTTGAGAAAGTGAAAAAGAATATTGGACTCTGATCAGATCAGTATTCTTTAGTTTACAACTATATTGTTAAATGGAAAAATAAAGTCTTAAACCAAGTTTAAGACTTTAATGTTAATCCAGCAATCTCAATTAACGTTAAATTATTGATTATGAATGAAGGCTAGTTTAGAACTATATTGTTCAAACACATTAAATTTAATAAAATTATTTTGAATCACCTAAAAAATCCGCAGTCGGCTTCATTTTTAGAAATTTAGTACTGCGGATTTTTTATGTCTGATGCTTTTATTTTTCGCATAGCTGCAGCGCATTGTAAGTGATATTAATATTTTTGCAGACAATGAAAACTTTTATAAAACAAACAACCTAAGTCATTTAACCGCACTATTTTCCAAAAATGTTGTTTATTTATTCAGTCAGTACAATGACATGCAAAAAATGATTGACCCTATTTTTGCATCATGTATTATACACCGCATGCGGGAATAGCTCAGTTGGTAGAGCACAACCTTGCCAAGGTTGGGGTCGCGAGTTCGAGTCTCGTTTCCCGCTCCAGAATTTTAAAAGCCTCAGTCGAAAGATTGGGGCTTTTTTATTGATTTTATATTATGTTATCCCCAATCATACTTTCTTTATTATCTTTTATTTCACAGTTTCGGGCCCCAAATACGACATATTCGTAGGTAGTTGCAAAAAATAAATGCATTAAAATCATTAGATTTCTTTAATCCAATAGAATCTCATCAGCCAATCAAGCATCTCATTATCGACCAACTGGCATAATTTCATAAATCCATTTTTTTGTGTTTTAATGGTGATATCACAATGTAAAACACAATATTATGGATTTAATATTCAAAAAACCTGAAGAAGTTGTTGCTTTATTATGTGAGAGGCTTCGTAAAGAACGTCTTTATCTGGAAATGACTCAGGCAGATGTTGCTGCGCGTGCGGGTATTGGTGTGAATACTGTATCTAATCTAGAAGCTGGTCGAAATGTTTCATTTGAAAATTTAGTACGTGTTGCCATGGTGCTCGGCCGATTAAAAGAATTAGAGGAACTTTTCAAACCACATTTAAATAGTGTAGATGACATGCTCCGCTATGAGAGTAATACGGCTCGCCAACGTATCAAAAGGAAATGAATCCATGCTCAAAAAACTTGATGTTTACTACAATGGATGGGGCGAATATTGGCTTTGGGGCACACTAGTTTCCTCAACTGCAATCACAGGTCGACCATTGATTGCTTTTGAATACAGCGCAGAAGCAATTAGTAAAGGTTTAGAGCTTTCATCTTACCTACTTCCGCTAAAAGGTGACCCATTAAGAAAGAACTTTCCTGCACATCAAATGGGATTACCAGGCCCTATATACGATGCCTTACCCGATGGCTGGGGCATGCTCCTGATGGATCGCTTATTTAAAAAAAATGGACTTAATCCAGCACGAGTTGGGCCTTTAGAACGCCTCACGTATATTAGTACACATGCAATGGGGGCATTATCCTTTGAACCTTCAGCATCCGAGTTAACATTAGCTGAAAATATTCCATTGCTAAGACTCGCTCAAGAAGTTCAGGAAGTTCTCAAAGGAGAAGGTGCCGAATTTTTACAGCATTTATTAATTATGGGCGGGTCTCCACAAGGTGCAAGGCCAAAAGCACTTGTTTATCGTGATCCTGTCACTAATGAATTCTCAACAGTTCACTCACATCAACATGAAGCTTGGCTGATCAAATTTCCCGCTCAGCAAGAGCATCCTGAAGTTTGTGCAATTGAAACTGTTTATGCAGAATGTTTGCGTCATTGTCATATTGACACCCCAGACACCCAATACTTCACTCTTCCGAATGGCCTAACTGCATTTGCCTCAAAAAGATTTGACCGCTGCGATGGCATGCGCATCCCTATGCAAAGTTTAGCTGCCTTTACAGGGGCTGATTTTAAATCACCTGGGAGTTTAGACTACAGCAACTTTCTTCGTGCTACACACTTTTGTACCAATGATATTCGCGAAAAAGCGATTGCATTCAAGCGCGCTGTTTTCAATGTGGTGTTCAATAATCGAGATGATCATTGCAAAAACTTTTCGTTTTTAATGTCTCAAAATGGACAATGGAAACTCGCCCCAGCCTACGACGTTACTTTCTGTGAAGGCCCAGGTGGATATCATCAAATGGATATTATGGGTGAAGCACTGGATATTACTCGGTCTGCCATTGTCAAACTGGGCATTCAGGAAGCAGAGCTTTCTATTCAAGAGGTTGATGAAATGATTAACTCAATTTGCGAAGTTGCCAGCCGATTTACGAAGATTGCTCATGATCTATTACCTGAACAAATTAGATCTGAAACTCTCCAAATGATCCAAAATAGGATTGAGCATAATATTCATTTATTGAATTGAATATAAACCATCCGATTTAATCAAAAGCAATCTGGAAATACATATAAAATTTAATCAATAACAGATCAGTGATAAACCCCGAACCCAAGATGGTATATCCACTGCGGGCTTTGGTCATTATAAACAGACAAAGACAACTTACATCCCTCTTGCACTGCAAGCCCATACTCTAATGTTAGCTCCTTGAGTTGCGCAGGTGATAAACTCAACCAAGCATTATCAGGAGCTGGTTCAATATTAAAAGTGACACTTTTAACAGCTTGCTCATATTTTCCAGTCTGAATATTCAGTTCTACGGAATCTGGAAAATGCTGATAAATAGATAATTCATCATCCTCAACATCAAAGCTATATACTTCCTGATTTTGCATATCTCTTAGACATGTATCTTTATATAACTGTTCCGTTAGCAAAGCTGCATTCACCTGAATATTAGAAAAGAGTTGTTCACCTTCTGAAGCAAAAAAGTCCTGATTAAACTTTTGAATTTGTTCATCATCATATTTTGTAAAGTCGCAGGTATTGGCATTGAATCTAAGTCTGGCATCAACCACCAGTTCATTATTAGACCAAGGCAAAAGTTGCGATAAATCTTGCGATTTATATTGTTTTTTGGTGTCCACATAACCTTCATAACCAGGCCGATTAAATACCGCCTGCTTTTTTGGCTGAGTTCTATCTTTATTTGCACAGTATTTATAGTTAAATTGTGGATGAACCGTACCGGGTTTGTCGGAGACTTTTTTATTTAAGTTAGGCCACCTGACCTAACGGGTTAATCTTATCATAGTACATTGCTTCAAACTCAAAAGGCGATACATAACCCAGTGCACTGTG
>NZ_VPEN01000028.1:0-10782 GCF_013417135.1 Acinetobacter sp. YH16051
GGAGCTCGACCGCCCACACAAATAATGGTGGATTTTATCCAGAACAATAAAGATCGATATGGTGTTGAAGCGATTTGTAGAATTTTACCGATTGCAGCTTCGACCTATTATCGGGCTTTAGATCTCGTTGATAACCCAGAACATCGAGCGAAACGTGTTCAGCATGATTTACATCATGCAGAGCAAATCAAACGTATTTGGAAAGAAAGTTTAGGTCGATATGGTGTGCGTAAGGTCTGGCAACCGTTATACCAATCGTTATCCAGATAGCGGCTTAAAGCTGGCCAACGCTTCAGAGTGTAATTGATCGCCTTGGCGGTTGGAGAACTCGATGGCACAGTCAGTTGATGTTGGTTGAGCCATTCATACAGTTGTTGCATCACCGGTTGACTATGCTGTTGTCGGTATTCGCGGCGCTGTTCTGCTGTACCATCGGTCTTTTTCCTGAGTTCTGCTTCTATGGCATACAGTTTCTGAATCAGCACTAATGCCTGTTCAGCGACCTGACTTTTTTTGGTCACATGCAGTTCATGGAATTTACGACGCGCATGCGCCATGCAGCCCACCTCAATGACCTGACCTGATTTAAAGCGTGCTTTATAACCGCTGTAATCATCACAGACCAGATGGCCCTGCCAGTCTTTCAGGAACGCTTCAGCATGCTGACCTGAACGACTATCCTGAAAGTCATAGATCACGGCTTGAACTGGATTGTACTGTGTAGTGGCATAGGCCCAGACATAACCTTTCTTCGGTTTTTTATCATTCTCACCCATCCGCATGATGGTGACCGGCGTTTCATCGGCATGGATCACCCGCTGTTGCAGCACCACCTGTTTTAAGGCATTGGCCAGGGTGCTGAGTACACGTCCAAACTGGGTAATCTTGGTGTCTTTCTTGCTGCTTTGATTCACTCTAAAGACTGAATGTTTGTCGCTGTAAAACGCTAAAGGCTTACCGTGCTGTTCGACATATAAGCGTGTTGAAATCATATAGTCAAAGGTTGATTCTGACTCACAGAAGCGTAAATGCTGCAATTTTCCTGTAGCATCATCGATAAACACCAGCAGACAGCATTTAGCAGCGCGTCCTTCAAACCAGTCATGGTGTGAGCCATCAATTTGGATCAGTTCACCAAAGCAATCCCGGTTGTAACGAGGCTGATACGGTCGTTTCAGGCGCTTGGATCGAGGCATCCATAAGTCAGCTGCAATCATCCAAGAACGCAGGGTTTCTACTGAAAGATCGAATCCATGTACGGTGGTGAGCTTTTCATGCGCTAAAGTGGGTCCGAAACCATGGAGTTGGTCAGAAACAATATTGAGGCACTTGAGTTTGAGTTCTTCAGGAAGTTTAGAATTGCTGATTTGGCCACGACCGGCATGGGCTAATGCAGCTGGACCTTGGGCTTTGTATTTCTGCAGTAAGCGTCTGATCTGACGTTCTGAAATATGAAGTAGCTGAGCAGCCTGGGATTGAGTTATGCGTTGATCGCAGATTTCCTGCAAGACCGACAATCGTTTAAGTTCTTTATCCGACATAGACACCAACATATCAAACCGTCCGCTAAGGAAATTGCAAAAGTGCATATTCTAAAAGCGGACATTTTTACTTTGGAGAAACCGGACATTTCTATTTTGGAGTTACAAGTCCATTGCGTATAATAGTGATTATGTTAAATTAAGTACATAGTACTTTAAGTTGGCTTTGTTGCACAAACCTATCTGTAAAGGCTTTTTCAGCGATATAATTTTCAAATGAAGAAGCCTACACACAAAATCTACCGCACAACCAATTGGCCCGCATATAATCGAGCACTCATGAGTCGCGGAAATATTGCCATTTGGTTTGATCCTGCTACGCAATGGTATGCTCCATCAAAAGGCAAACAAGGGCGAAATCAAACCTACTCCGACGCAGCTATCCAATGCTGCTTAATGATTAAATCCTTATTCCGTCTATCTTTACGTATGGTCACTGGCTTTGTGCAAAGTCTGATTAAACTTTGTGGATTAAATTGGACCGCACCAGATTACAGTATGCTTTGTAGAAGACAAAAGCATATTGATATTGCAATCAGCTACCAAAAAAGTAGCGATGGGCTGCATCTACTCATAGACTCTACAGGCATGAAGTTTCTAGGTGAGGGCGAATGGAAACGCAAGAAACATGGACCTGAATATCGTCGCCAATGGCGTAAACTTCATATTGGTATAGATCAAAACCCTTCAAATACGCGCTATTCAACTCACTACAAATAATGTGAGTGATTCACAAGTACTTGGTGATTTACTCGATCAGATTCCTCAAGATGAGCAGATTGACTCTGTTTATACCGATGGAGCTTATGACACCAAGCAATGCCGTCAGGTCATTGCAGATCGGCAAGCACATGCGGTGATTCCACCTAGAAAAAATGCGAAACCATGGAAAGATACAAAGAGTAGCTCGCTAGCGCGAAATGAATTACTTCGAACAGTTAAACGTTTAGGCAGGACACTATGGAAAAAATGGTCAGGCTATCATCGCCGCAGTTTGGTGGAAACCAAGATGCATTGCATCAAATTATTAGGCGATAAATTAATGGCAAGAAGCTTTCCTAGTCAGGTGAATGAGATTCATGCACGTGTAGCAGTCCTCAACAGATTTACGGAATTAGGTCGACCGAGACTGTAAATTAAATTGTGTAATTGCCTGAATTTGCTATGTTCATATTCACAACGGAGTCAGGCAACATGATGAACGAACAAAAACTAAAAGACCTTGCAGCAGAATTTGCTAAAGGAATCAAAACAGAAGACGATCTCAATCAATTCACCCGATTGTTGACTAAACTCACTGTTGAAACGGCTCTCAATGCCGAACTTACCGAACATCTCGGACATGAAAAGAATGCTCGTAAGAACGGTTCAAATGCTCGTAACGGTTATTCCAGTAAGACCGTGCTGAGCGATGATGGTGAGATTGAGATCACCACACCACGAGATCGTGATGGCACATTTGAGCCACAGCTAATTAAAAAGAATCAGACTCGTATCACGCAAATGGATAGCCAAATTCTATCCCTTTATGCCAAAGGCATGACTACCCGTGAAATCGTGGCTACTTTCAAAGAAATGTACGATGCTGATGTATCGCCAACGCTTATTTCCAAGGTGACTGATGCTGTTAAGGAGCAAGTCGCTGAATGGCAAAACCGTCCGCTGGATGCACTCTATCCCATCGTCTATATGGACTGTATTGTAGTTAAAGTCCGTCATAATGGCAGTGTTATCAACAAGGCTGTATTCCTTGCCTTAGGCATTAATCTTGATGGACAGAAAGAACTGCTCGGCATGTGGATGGCTGAGAATGAAGGTGCAAAATTCTGGCTGAATGTCCTGACTGAGCTTAAAAACCGAGGGTTGCAGGATATTCTGATCGCCTGTGTGGATGGACTAAAAGGCTTTCCTGATGCCATTAACAGCGTATACCCGCAAACCCATATCCAGCTGTGCATTATCCATATGCTGCGTAACAGCTTGAAATACGTATCATGGAAAGATTACAAAGCCGTCACTCAGGATTTAAAAGCCGTTTATCAGTCACCTACTGAAGAGGCAGCCTTGATGGCCTTGGATCAATTCGCCCAAACATGGGATGACAAGTACCCACAGATCAGCAAAAGCTGGCGTACACACTGGGAGAATCTAAATACCTTCTTTGCTTATCCAGCCGAGATACGCAAAGCCATCTATACCACCAATGCGATCGAATCATTAAACAGCGTAATACGTCAGGCGATCAAAAAGCGTAAAGTCTTTCCAACGGATGATTCTGTACGTAAAGTGATTTACCTGGCAATTGATGCAGCGTCTAAAAAGTGGAATATGCCTATTCGCGACTGGCGTTTAGCCATGAGCCGCTTTATTATTGAATTCGGTGACCGCTTAAGCAATCACCTTTAAATTTATGAAAAGCAATTACACAAAATTATTTACAGGCTCGGTCGACCAGTTACCCAAGTTACGCCTTAAATTTGGCTCAATTAGGGGCGCTTTGCATTTCAAATCTTTGTGCAACAAAGCCTTAACAGCCTAAAAATATTATCTAGCCCTATGCAAAGATATGCATAGGGTTATTACTTATTTAGAAATTAACGTAGTATCATTTTTTTTGGGAGTTTCAAAAGAGATTTTTTCAAAAATTATTAAACTAAAGATTAAGACTCCGATTAAGCCAATTAGTCCCATAATTAAGAAAGTTGCTCTAAATATCAAGCCATAAGTCAAAATTTTACTTAAATATTTTTTTCCCATATTAGCTCTAATAAGATTACTTTCTTCATTACAAAATATTCCAATATCAATTGAAGAATTTCTTTCTAATCTTTTAAAGACTTCTTCAGATTGTTTGATTAAAAAAGATGTTCTTTGATCTAGCTTCCAGAAAACAAATGCCGTAATACTTAAGAAAATGGATAAAAATATTCCTATGTAAGCAAAGGTACTTGAGGACTGAATGGAAACACCTATAGCGGTTCCTAATCCAGCAATGATAAAAAGAAAATAATTGAACATTGTTATTCTTTGGTTGGAATGTAATTCAAAGTACTTCCAGGCATGTTCAACAGCTTGTTCAGAATTAATCCTATTTGTCATATTAATATTACCCAATTGAAAACTATATGAATTATATAATTTATTCAATTGAATAAACTAATCTAAATAATTCTGCTTGATACTTTGCATCGTGCAAAGCATTATGATCTCCTTGTAAAGTAGGATGTACATATTTATCTATTGAACTTGACTTTGTATCGTACCAGCTACATTTTGTGGCTCCCATAAAAAGAGCTTTGATATCTATAGCTGATATACCAAAAGGATTTCTATTTAAATATTTTAGAAAATAAAAATTTATAAAAGACCAATCGAAAGGCGCATTAAGTCCTACAAATATAGGTCTAGAGTCCTCTGGTAAATACTTGAGTATCCAACTTTCAAATTGAGACATTGCTTCTATGGGGGGAATACCTTTCTTTCGTGCTTGGTCTAAAGTTATTCCTGACACTTTTAAAGCTTCTTCAATTGCTTGATCACTGATTGGTTGGAGCATTATTGTAAATTCTATATCAGGGTTATATACGAAACATGCTCCTATAGTCAGCATACTGTGTTCACCTACTATAGGACCTGCTGTTTCAATGTCTACAGAAATATAAACCTCTTTTTTATACATTCTTATGCTCCTTCCAATTAGAATTATGTTATCCAGCCATTATAGGTGAAGGCTTTAGCTTACTAAGAGCCTGATGGAAGTGTGAGATTGTTAATTCTGAATCAGGAAAAGCTAAAGAAACTGCCGTTGGATATAACCGTGTACGAATATCTGAATAAGTCCAACCTGGTTCTGCTCCGTGAGGAGCAGTTGCACTTACTAATTCGGCAATTTCATCTTCCGAAAAATCGATGTCAGACAAATCTTTAGTAAAAAGCTCATGTCGTTCTTCATTAGATGGGCGAACAAACTCTTCTACAATGGAAGCTCTACGCAAAACAGCTGCATCTAAAGCAGCTAATCGATTAGTACATAAAATTGCAAAGATACGGCCACCATGTTTTCTTAAATCATCTATTGCTTGAATTAAAGTATTCACACCAACTTTATCTTCATGATGACTATTTTCTTGACTTCGAGATGCTCCAAGCGAATCACCTTCATCAATAATAAGAAAAGCTCGACCATTTCCATGTCCAATAGACCGAGTGATTTCATCGAATGCTTGTGCAATGAGAGTACCCATTTCACCAACTTTACCAGTTCCTCTGACTTTATTACTAAGCTTAAATAGCAAAGCATCTTCTATTTTCGCATCACGAGCTAATCTATTAACAATTGCTTCAGCATTTGCAGTTTTTCCAGTACCTACATCACCATGAAAAATAGCTAAAGGATATTGATCGACAAGAAGATCAATAACCGCTAGTTTTTTCCCATGTTTTTGTTTACTCCATTGTTCTAACTCATCAGCCTGAAGCAAAAGTTGTACTTGTTTCTTAATACGGGAATATCTAGATTCAAAACCGAGTAATTTGTCAGCTAAATCATCAAATTGTTTAATTGGTAAATCTGTCTTAACTTCAAAAACTGTTGATTTACTCATGAGTAGTCGCTCCTATTAGCTCCATAACCATTACTGCTATAACCTCGCTCCCCTGATGCAGAAAGGCTACTGTGAGTGGTACTTTCTGTTGTTGAGACCCAAGTTATTTCCAATGGTAATTTGGAAGCTTTTTCTGATTCATTACGATATTTATCGGTATGTGACAATATAATTCTAATTCGTCCATCTGGTGTGTGGGGCCACATTACTCCGCCAGGTCTTTCAGTACCAGATGCACCTTCAGTTTGAAATATGTACTTAATAGCTCTAACTTCTGAACCATAGGAAGATATCAAAGTTACATCCACTTTAGATAAATATTCATTTTTTGCTAATAGTTCAATATCATGGGCATATTCTTTCGCTTTATCTTCAGTCATCGCTCTTGTGCTACTAGCGATCATAATTAAATCTGCTTTAATACTACGTACAACTTTTTCAACATCAGCTACAGTGTAAGTACTCGAATAAGTACTTGAGTATGATGAACTCATGCTTTAATCCTTAATTTTAAATTTATTACCGAATATTTCTTTCCAAATGTCGTTATCATCTTCTACTGATGCATAATTTGCAGTTTCCCAAGCTTGTAAGGCTATTTTGACGATTTGTTCTTTCTCTTCTATAGTTATTCGAGACGCTACATTATTTTCATGGTTAGCAGGATCAATAATTACAACAGGATCTGAAAAATATTTCTGCACCTTAGCCGAGTTCTCAGGGAAATCAATACGTTCATTTAATTCACTTTGAGCTATAAATCCTAAAAATTCTCTAAAACGTTGTTCAATATTTTGTGTTGGTCCATCACGATCTTGTAAATAAGCTAGTATCAACTCTAGATGAAAAGATTTAAGGCCCGGAGGGCACGCAAAATTTTTCCATCGTTTTGCCATACGCACTAAAGTGCGGTAATGCTTATCTGAATTTTTTCTATCACGAATAAATTGAATATGACAAGGAGCACAAGTTAGGTTTTTTTCTTTAGTTTTTAGATCATATTGCCAACCATGGTTTGGTTCTTGGGCATCTTGAATTACAGGAACTACATCTACACTCAGCCCACTTTTGACAAAAGTTACTGTAGCTGCTCTCCGTTGAATCTCAAAATCTTCAACAGCTTTAGTTGGATAAATTTTTGTGAGTAACGTGTAAATTAAGTCATTAAGATTGTCTAATGTCGAATCATCTACATTTTTATTACTGATATAAAATACAATATCTACATCGATAGGATCATCTACAGTTTTCTTCAAAATTGTATACTTTGCAAAAGAACCGGCTTTAACTACTTTTGCTATTTTTAAGTCAGAGTTTGAAGTGATATGTTTGCGTAACTCTGTTATTAAATTATCCACTTGTGCATGATATTCTGTACGTTTTTCTGAAGGTAAACGAAGTACATTACCATCATAATATTGAAGATCTGAATTTGTAAGTGACATTCTGATGTGTTTCCCCAAGTTAGTTATTAAGTGTTAAGCCATGAGTAATATAATCTGCTGTTACTGCAGCAGCTGCTTTTGCGGCTAAGTCATGAAAGCGATTGTCTTTTGTGGAATCACCAAAGTCACTAATTCCTCTAATCATTAACACGGGTTTTTTATGTAAAGCACAAGCCGCAAATACTCCTGCACCCTCCATTTCAGCAACTTCAATTTTTCCATTAAGTTCTTTTAAGGCTTTAAATTTTTCAGGATCTCGAAGAAGCTTCTCACCACTTCCAATAGTGACTGTTTTAGGCATAACACTTTTAGTTACTGGGCCAATTTCAATACTATCTGGAAGTATGATTTCTAAGGCTTCATAGCTCTTTATTAAGCGACTTTCTAAAGAACTTTTGTTAGATAAATATGTGCTAACATCCTGTCTAACTTTAAGATCTAACACTGTGCTTTTAGGCCGGTGTTCTGTAGCGCCACCTTCAATGAGAGCTGCTCCTTCGTATGCAACGACTTGTTCAGATAAAACAACTTCGCCTAAAGCACATTTTTCGCGCATTCCCGCAGCAATACCTAACATGATTACATTTTTAGGTTGTAATTCAATTAGTAATGTGGTGGTGATTGAAGAAGCATCTACATTTCCAGCGCTAGAAAAACATGCTATTGCGCAATTAGCCCGTATACCATCATTGCGAATTATTTCTGTTTTCCATACATGGAGACCCGTACTTGTAACTATAGGCTGTACACCTTCATTAATATTTAATGCTTGCCTTGCAGCTGATAATTCAATTGGTAAAGCTGTCAAGACTAATACATCTGGCGGAAGAGCTGCGTGTCTAGCTTGTTCCTCTTTATAAAAGATCGTAATAATTCTCTTTGCAATTTGAGAAAATTCTAATACAGGTTCTTCTAAAGAGAGTGCTGAAATACTTTTTACCACAGTAGAACCGGTATTTTGCAAATAAGTTTGAGGAGTATCTCTAAATTTTTTTAGCAATCCTAATGCACCATTTCCATCTTCTTTATTTGATCCGATTTGTAGATCTAAAGGCAAAATAGGCAACCCTTTTTTTACCATTTTGTGAGCTCTATCTAATACTCCTTTACCACCACCTAGTGCAATCATTGCTGTAGCATGCTCAATTTGTTCTTCACCTACATTGCTACCTGTTAAGATTTCGTCATCAATACAAATATGTTCAGCAACCCCACGAGCAATCATGCTATTTAAAAGCCGTCGCTGTTCGGAATTGGTTTTGAATTGCAACCGATCATTTGATGCAACAATCTTAAGAAAGATTTTGTTTTCTATCCCTTGAGTTAGTTCGTTTATTTTTCTAGCAATAGTCCAATCAAAAACTAAAGATTTTTGAGTTTGATTTACAGGCTCTGCTGAAAAATAACCGATAAAGCTGCCTCCAGCATTAATAACTTCTGTTACAAGAGCTTCAACAAATGAATGAGCCTTATCGATCTGGTCATCATTTGTAGTAAGAGAAATGCTACCTGCAAGGAGAATACAACTATTTGAAAGAGAAACTGGATTACTCATTCTCCCCTTACCCCCTAAAAAATATAATAATTTTTAATAGATGAAGGTTACATTAACTATTGCAAGTGTTCTTTGAAAATTTATTTAGCTTTGTAATTTTAGTATGCAAGTTGAACTGTTGAATATGCGGTATTACCACCAAGACTTTGATTGATTTCTAGTAGTACTGATTCAATTTTTGGTAAAATGCCCATGCTTTATTGCTACCATGATGAAATTTTCAGAAATCATATATGGTTATCTTCGAAACAACGATGAAAAATGATGTCTCCCCCCCATCCGCAATAAATATAGATCAATGTAGTGTTTTTAAATTAAAGGATTTATAACTTCAAATCGGCTTTGTTGCACAAATCTATCTGTAAAGGATTTTTCAGCGATATAATTTTCAAATGAAGAAGCCTACACACAAAATCTACCGCACAACCAATTGGCCCGCATATAACCGAGCACTCATGAGTCGCGGAAATATTGTCATTTGGTTTGATCCTGCTACGCAATGGTATGCTCCATCAAAAGGCAAACAAGGGCGAAATCAAACCTACTCCGACGCAGCTATCCAATGCTGCTTAATGATTAAATCCTTATTCCGTCTATCTTTACGTATGGTCACTGGCTTTGTGCAAAGTCTGATTGAACTTTGCGGATTAAATTGGACCGCACCAGATTACAGTACGCTTTGTAGAAGACAAAAGCATATTGATATTGCAATCAGCTACCAAAAAAGTAGCGATGGGCTGCATCTACTCGTAGACTCTACAGGCATGAAGTTTCTAGGTGAGGGCGAATGGAAACGCAAGAAACATGGAGCTGAATATCGTCGCCAATGGCGTAAACTACATATTGGTATAGATGCCAAAACCCTACAAATACGCGCTATTCAGCTCACAACCAATAATGTCAGTGATTCACAGGTGCTTGGTGATTTACTTAATCAGATTCCACAAGATGAGCAGATTGACTCTGTTTATACCGATGGAGCTTATGACACCAAGCAATGCCGTCAGGTCATTGCAGATCGGCAAGCACATGCGGTGATTCCACCTAGAAAAAATGCGAAACCATGGAAAGATACAAAGATCAGCTCGCTAGAGCGAAATGAATTACTTCGAACAGTTAAACGTTTAGGCAGGACATTATGGAAAAAATGGTCAGGCTATCATCGCCGCAGTTTGGTGGAAACCAAGATGCATTGCATCAAATTATTAGGCGATAAATTAATGGCAAGAAGCTTTCCTAGTCAGGTGAATGAAATTCATGCACGTGTAGCAGTCCTCAACAGATTTACGGAATTAGGTCGACCACTTACCCAAGTTACGCCTTAAATTTGGCTCAATTAGGGGCGCTTTGCATTTCAAATCTTTGTGCAACAAAGCCGTCGCAAGTTGTACATCTGCTAAACCTTGCCAATCTGCTTTTAAATATTCAATCACCTCTGTTTTGTATAAGCCATTCACCGTTTCAGCCAAAGCATTATCATATGAATCACCAGTCGTACAGAGATGGATCTGGAAATTTGAACAACTCCTATAAGTGATACTCTGCTCCTCAAATGATGTTATAAACATCAATATATGGAGTATTTTATGGCACGTAGACCAAGAAGAAATCATTCAAACGACTTTAAGGCTAAGGTA
>NZ_VPEN01000029.1:0-10287 GCF_013417135.1 Acinetobacter sp. YH16051
ACAAAATTATTGGCAAGAACTATCAAAAACGCTCATAAAAAAGCCGACTTGTTTCAAAATCGGCTTTTTGGGCATTTTTGGATTTTTATCATTTAAATAAGTATCTGATATTTATATTAATATACAAATGTACTTCGTATAATATCCATTATGTTAAATGGGTGGATTATTTTCATTAATGATCCCAAAAGCTTTTCTCCATGCCTGAGGGCTGGTGCCATATTTTTCACGAAAATTTTTTCTAAATGACACGGTATTATTAAAACCTGAAAGCTCGGTTATCTTTTCGATAGACAAGTTTGTCGTTTCTAAAAGTTCACAACTTAATCTGATTCTTTCAGTATTCAGCCAATCGACTAGGGTCATGCCTGTCGCTTTCTTAAAATGCCGTGTGAACGTCCTGCGTGTCATATGTGTCCGTTCAGCGAGGCTTTCAATATTATGTTGTAAAGCTAAATTCTTTCTTAAAAAATCAAGTAATACATTAATTTGTGCATCTTGGCTCGATTCTGCGACTGGCTGTTCAATAAACTGAGCTTGCCCACCTTCACGGTGAGGCGGGATCACCATTACTCTAGAGACTTTATTCGCAATTCGTGCATTATAGATTTCACGTACCAAGTACAAGCAGCAGTCTAACGCTGCGCCTGTTCCTGCAGAGGTTACGATCCTTTGGTCTTCTACATACAGGGCATCATGATCAAGCTGAACCTGTGGAAATCGCTCACTAAAATCTTGTTCAGCCATCCAGTGCGTAGCTGCTTTTTTATGGTCAAGTAAACCAGCATATGCCAGTGCATAAGTTCCATAGCATAACCCTACAATTCTAATTCCAGTCTGATATGCACAATTTAGGGCATCGATAAGTACTTGTTCAGGCTCATGATTAAAATCATCCCATCCAGGAATAATAATAAGATCCGACTCTTTAATGAGTTCAATCCCACCATCAGGGATAATCATCATAGACTGTTCTGTTGTTACGGGCTGGCCATCTATAGAAAAAATTTTCAGATCAAATAAGCGTTTATCTTCAATCTTGATATTGAAAATGATATGGGGGATAGAGAAGTGAAATGGATTTATATTGGGATATACGAACAATCCAATCACTGGTATAGCCATTCAATCTACCTCTCTAAAATAATAAATATAGCATGTTGTCCCAATAGTTTCGATGATTGTCCTTAAGGACAATTTTATTGCTTAATTTTTCCTATCATGATTCGAGTATGACTAAATGATTGGATCTGGAACATGAATAAAATTTTAAGTAGCTCTGTTATTGCACTCTCTCTGGCAATGGCTTCAGTCCATTTATATGCGAATGATAAGGTGGTTCAGCGAGATACTTCTAAAGTTACGCATATACAAGAAATTCGCAATGCAACGATTAAAGTAACCTATGCTGATACGACTTTTTTAATTGACCCAATGTTTGCTAAAAAAGGATTCTATGAAGGTTTTCCTGATACTCATCGTAGCTATTTACGGAACCCATTAGTCGATTTGCCTATCAAGCCCGAAACGATTTTAGAAGGTGTAGATGCGGTAATCGTGACCCATACCCATTTAGATCATTGGGATGATGCAGCACAAGCGACTATTCCGAAAAACATGCCCTTGTTTGTACAGAATAAAGAAGACCAAAAAGTCATTCAGTCACAAGGCTTCAAAGATGTCCGTGTATTAACGCAAGCCACCTTTGAAGGGATTAAGCTCACTAAAACTGGTGGCCAACATGGTACTGATGCCATGTACCGTATTCCTAAGCTTAAAGCTGGATTAGGCGAAGCAATGGGGGTGGTATTTGAAGCTGCTGGTCATGAAACTGTTTATGTAGCAGGAGATACCATCTGGCGTTCTGAAGTTGATCAAGCGATTCAAACATTTAAACCTGATGTGATTGTCTTGAATACAGGTAACGCCTTGGTTGATGGCTTTAAAGAATCCATTATTATGGGCAAAGAAGATACTTATCATGCAACTCAGAAAGCACCAAATGCTAAAGTGGTTGCTGTTCACATGGATGCAATTAACCACATGTCGGTAACACGTGCTGAGCTTGCAGATTACGTAAAGGACAAAGGAATCCAAGATAAGGTTTTAATTCCTATCGATGGTGAAACGCTTTCTTTCTAAAGTGACTTAAAGAAGTGGAAGCATTCCACTTCTTTAAAACATAAGTAGAACAAAACAAATATTAGTTAAGTAAAGGAATAGGTATGTCAAAATCAGCTTTATTAGTTATCGACTTACAAAATGAATATCTACCTACAGGTAAATTACCATTGGTAAATATTGAACAAGCTGCTGCTAATGCAGTGAAAGTAATTGCGAAAGCCCATCAACTGGGTACTCAAGTGATTCATGTGCAACATATTGCTGATGCTGAATCTCCTATATTTGAACCTAGCTCAAATGGTATTGAATTTCAGGACACAGTTAAGCCGCAAGAAGATGAAGCTGTAATCATTAAAAATCACATCAATGCGTTCTTAAACACGAATCTCAAAGAAATTTTAGATAGCAATCAAGTGACTGAGTTAGTCGTGATTGGTGCTATGACGCATATGTGTGTTGATGCTGCTGTTCGTGCTGCTTCTGATTTTGGTTATAAGGTAAAAGTGATACATGATGCTTGTGCAACACTAGACTTGGAATTTAATGGCGTTAAAGTACCTGCTGGTCATGTCCATGCAACATTAATGGCCGCTTTTGAATTTGCATATGCTCAAGTAATATCAACTGAAGATTATGTTAGCTAAAGACTAAGATTTCCTAAAATTAACATAATACACGTTATATGAAGTTGAAAAAGGGAGCTTTAAGCTCCCTTTTTTACTAGTTTTTTTTAAATTGCTAAGCGTAAATTCAGCGCTTTTACCACTTTAATAACAGTATCAAAGCTTGGATTTACATCGCCAGAAAGTGCTTTATAAAGACTTTCTCGGCCTAAACCTGTGTCTCTTGATAATTGAGCCATTCCTTTAGCTTTAGCAATATTACCTAAAGCTTTTGCAATGAATGCCGCATCACCATTAGATTCATCTATACAGGCTTGTAGGTAAGCTTGCATATCTTCTTCTGTTTTAAGATGTTCAGCACTGTCCCATTTACGAAGTTTGATAGCCATTTACAGCTCCTCCTCTAAATCTTGTGCTAGTTGTAGGGCAAGTTTTATATCTTTACTTTGCGTAGACTTGTCTCCGCCTGCTAAAAGAATAACGACCCTTTGCCCTTGCTTACAGTAATAGATCCTGTAGCCAGGTCCAAAGAAGAAACGTAATTCAGAGACACCTTCACCGACTGGTTCAGTATCTCCAAAGTTTCCATCTTCAACCCGATCAATTCGGACTTGTATACGTCTTTTTGCCTGCTGGTCTTTTAACTTAGTAAACCAGTCATCAAAGACTTCAGTGGTATATATTGAGTACATAAGATTAATGTATCCTATAGGATACATTCATGCAAGAAATAAACTTGAATGTATGGGGCTTATAACAGAATTTCGTATAACAACCATTATGTTAAATGCGGGATAAATCAAGATACTTGTTTTATAAATTCAGTTTTATTCCTTGGCGAAACCATGATTGATTTATGGATACCATCTTTTTTATATTCAATTCTTATTCTATCTAAAGATAAAGCTGGAGCTGATAAAGAGTCTGATGTTTCCTCGATCTTTTCAATGCTATTCAATGGAATTTCCCACTTTAAGAAGATACTGTGTATCTTTAATATCTCACTGTCTACAACATAGTATGTGGTTGGAATGGGTAACCAAACCACTAGAGCTAAAGAACTTAAAAGGACGGAAAAAATTATATTTGCATGTAAATTTTGGCTATCAAAATGACTATAGACTAAGGTTAAAAGCAGTAAAGAACTTCCTGTCAAAACTATAATCACCCACCAATCTATTTTTGATTTATATTTTTGCATTATTGAATTTCTCTAAAATTAACATAATACACCTTATACGAAACGTTTTGTAAAAACCATTTTAAAACAATGTCTTATATCTGTAAAAACAGCCTAAGCACGCTCTCTTAGGCTGTTTTATCAATCTTTCATGTTACACGATCGATAAGTAAGCAATATTTCAAAAGTTTATTTAATAAAAATTTAAAGCATTAACTTATGTAAATTAAGTAACTTACGTAAGTTACTTAATTTTATCTAATACGATTTTTTGCAGTTCTTCAGCAGATAGTTTTTCTAGTTGACTAATAGCAGCTTTTAAAATGATAGAACGATTGGCCTTAGCAACTCTACAATTTACCAAAAGAGTATCTATTTGATGATTGACATCTTCAGTTAAAGAGAAGGTGTATCTTTTATAAGTTTGCTGTGTTGGCTCTATTTTCTTAACACGTTTGGTTGCACCCTGAATAAAGTCCTCGATTTTTTCTTCGTTTAAACTTTGCTCAGATTTTTTTAAGCCTTTAAGTGCCATTAAAGATCTCCTAAAAACTCTTTAGCAATTTGTTCAATTTCTTGTTTGGCTTTTTCATCAGATGACATTTCAAAAACGGATAATCCATTTTCATCAGCATCATCGTATATGTTTCGATTACACGTAAAATTATTTAATGGGATGAGATCAAACGATTCACATGCTTCTTTAGCATCTAAGATGCGTTGAACTTGACTCGGTAAAGTAGGACATTGAGTAATGACTGCTCTCGTATAGAGTTCAGGATTAACAGCTTTTGCAAGACGTATTAATTTTTCGACATGCACTAATGTTTTGAGATCTCGTCTTTTAGGACGGAAAGGCAAAAGCATATGCGTGGAAACAGTCATTGCAGAACGTAGGGCTTCAGAATCCTGTCCACCAGCATCAATAATGATATCTTGGTATCGCTTAGATAAGTCCATTAGGATTTGTCGAATATTTCCTGAAGCTTGTACTGATGGAATATTTTTTACAGCTGAATTTTCATCACGTTCTTTGATCCAATCGGTTGTTGTACCTTGTGGATCGGCATCGAGTAATAAGATATCTCGATTACTCGCTTGTAAATAAACTGCTAGATTTTGGGCTAAACAACTTTTGCCAGATCCACCTTTTTCACCACCAACTAATATGATCATTTTTATTTAACTTACGTAACTTATTTAACTTAAGTATATTCTAATAATAGAGAAGATCAATGTATTCACATAGTTAACTTTTTACGTAACTTAAATAACTTATGTAACTTACGTAAGTTTATAAAAAAAGTTTTATCTTATATATACTTTTTGATTGAATTGAAAAACAAAATAGATATATTGTATAAACTACAGATATGAAAAAGCCCCGTAACTTTCAAATCTTGGCGGAAGAGAAGTTACAGGGCTTGAATTCTTAGAACATGCTTGCACATGAACTGTATTAATAATACATGGTCATTGTGCATTTGCAAATAGTGAAGATAAGCAAATGCAACAATTATCTTTTCTGCTTGATCAATTTCAAGACAGATTACCTAAAAAGCCTTACTGTGCAGATAATTTGGATTATGGTCTGATGATCATGCCTAAAGAAATTTCTATAAAATACAGATATATACAGCCAAACAGTCCTTATTATTTACATTATCTAGTATTTGATTTGGATTATGAGGCTTCATTATCAGAAATATTATATGGACTAGTAGGAGTACCATTACCAAACTTAGTAATTGCTAATCCTTACAATGGTCGTTCTCATATTTTATTCCAGTTAAAAACACCGATTTATACCACTGATGCTAGTCGTCAAAGACCAATTCTCTATGCAAATGCCATTCGACATAAACTTGGAGAGTTGTTCAAAGCAGATCCCGCATATACACATCTAGTAGCTAAAAATCCTATGTCTAGTTTTTGGAAAACTACGTGTTTACGGGAAAAACCTTATACCTTAAGTGAGCTAGCAAGGAACTTAGACTTAACTTGGAATGATGCTAAAAGAGAAATTAAACAAGATGAAGCGATAGGTTTAGGACGTAATTGTTTTGTATTCCATACAGCTCGTCATTGGGCATATAAAGAAATACGGAAGTATAGAGGGAGCACATATTCTGTTTGGCTTGAGAGTGTAATTCAGCATTGCGTGAAGCTAAATCAGGGTTTGATTCAACCTATGACCTATGGAGAGGTGAAAGGCATTGCTAAGTCTATTGCGCGCTATTGTTGGAAAAAAGACCCATATTGTTATCAGGAGTTCATTGATCGCCAAAAATATAAGGGGCGATTGGGTGGCATTAAAGGTGGAAAAGTAAGATCTGCAAAATATGATGAGCTGAGGAGGCAGGCAAGGGATCTACATTCACAAGGTTTGAGCTGTAGAAAAATTGCAAGTGAACTCTGTGTATCTAAATCAGTTGTGGCTACTTGGATAAAGTGTCCAAGTGAGCCTAAATCAGATATTAGCGCTTTGGAAACTACTTTTGGTTTGTTTTCTTAGTTAAGTGTCCAAGTGAGCCTAAATCAGATATTAGCGCTTTTGGGAGTTTTTTTTGTTACCTATATATTCTTCTACTTCAAACTTTCAGTTAAAAGCAGATCATAGTTTCATTTCTAAGAATGCTTTGTTTGAATTATACGAAAGTTTTGTCTTCTATAGTTATAATGGAAGACAAGATCTTGCTTATTGTACTGAGGTACATCTTAGTGATGATCCTTATGTAACCCTATATTCTGTTCAATATGAAGAAAAATTTAGGCATCTTAGGATCAGAGATTTTGATTTCATCTATGGTCAAAGTTTTGATGAATTGAGAAAAAAATTTATAGTCTGAATTGATAAATGCCTCTTTAAAGTGGCATTTTTTTTGAACCAAATTTCGTATAAGAAACTTTATGTTAAATGGATAAGGCTGAAAAAACATAAAATCTTTTTAAATTAGATAAATTTTAGCAAAGCATTAATTTACTCGTTAATATTTGGGTTAAACTTAAAAAAGGAGTATAGCAAAATTGATGGAATCAAATGCCTTCACCAAAAATCTTTTTTCAACGTCTTGATGGCGCTGATTTTGTTAATGAATTAGCTACAGCCTCTTTTAATTATAATGAAGGTATCATTAGTGTTGCTTTTGCGCGAAAAAATGGTGCTGATATCATTTGTAATAATGTTCTAAACAATAAAAAAATAATATTTTTCATAGGAATAAATAATGGAGTAACGTCTAAG
Organism: Acinetobacter sp. YH16051; assembly: GCF_013417135.1. Lineage (NCBI taxonomy): Bacteria > Pseudomonadati > Pseudomonadota > Gammaproteobacteria > Moraxellales > Moraxellaceae > Acinetobacter > Acinetobacter sp. YH16051. The sequence goes on from NZ_VPEN01000029.1 coordinate 7,172, forward strand.
CAAGCTTTAGAATATCTTCTAGATAAGAATGTACATCAAGATATTTATTTGGTTAATACTGGTACTCCCCAACAGATTTTTCATCCTAAAGTTTTTTGTTTCTATGAAGAAGCTTCAAAGGAAGGAGTATTGAGTGTTGGAAGCTCCAACCTAACTTCTGGAGGATTTGAAACCAATATTGAAGCCAATATTTTATTGTATATAAATCATTCTAATTGGGATTTAATACAAACAATAATGATGAATTTAAATATCATAAAGGCTGATTGTATTCATTTAAAAAGTAAGCATCAGTTAGATAATTTACTAAATAATGGTTTTCTAGAGGATGAAAGTAAGAAAATTTTTGTTCCTGTTAGAAATCATATAGTATGGAGTCCTAGCTCTCCAAATATTCCAAAAGTTAAACTAAAAACAATAGTTAAGTCACAGAAAGAACCTACTAGTACAGGTACAGTCTCACCTACTAGTACAGGTACAGTCTCACCTACTAGTACAGGTACAGTCTCACCTACTAGTACAGGTACAGTCTCACCTGCCAGTACAGGTACAGTCTCACCTACTAGTACAGGTACAGTCTCACCTGGTATCCAGACAATTTGGTTTGAAACGAAGCGAATGACTGGTGGATCAAGAAATATTTTAGATTTATCAATGAAATCTTTAGTTGAAAGAGGAGATCCGAAAGGAACTATTTTTGAATTTAATGATTCTAAGTTGATGCTAGGTACAGTGTATTTTTTTGGAGTAGATCCTTTAAGTAGTCATAAACGTAAACTAATTACATTAGAGTTTGATGGGGTTGATTATATTGGCAATGAGATACTCTTCCCTACAGGAGATAATGCAAATGGTACGTGGCGCCTTCAGATTAAAGGAGTAAGCTCTAATAATATAAAAATTACAGATGCTTTTAGAGCAAAAGAAGAAGGATATTACTTAGTCGAAAAAATAATAACCTTTACTAAGATTCGTGAAGATTACTACTCTTTATCTGTATATTCAGAATCAGAAATGGCTAATTTTAAATTATCTTCACGAATCTTAGGTAGGAATGGTTCTTCAAAAAATGCTAAGCAATTTGGATTATTTTAAAAACGGCTTAACCATTCTTGGTGCTTATTTTTTCTAGCTCCGCTAATGCCACCATTTGCACCACCAAAGTTAAGCATAATTGTATCTTCACTTAATGGAATTCCTTCAGAAATAAATAAAGGAACATTATTTATTTCTCGAAATCGCTTAACGAAAAAGTTTAAATCAAAACTGTATGCGTATCCTGTTGTATGTTGATATGGTGGATCAACATAAACAATCGAGTTTGTAGGAAATGGAATACTGAGTAATTCCATAATATCCATATTGAAACAAGTTACTCCACTCATTTTGTTTACAATAGTATTTATTCTCCGTCTTAATTCATTCGGAGATGGTTGCATAGCATTTGCAGGACTACGACGAATACTTGTTTCAGTTGGTTCCCAATAGTCTCTAAAACAAGCATTTGCCCAATTTTTTTCCTTACGATAGATTTGTTTTCCACCAAAGGAACAAGCTTGAAGGATTGGATAAAGTTCCACTTCATGTTTATCTATTGGTAGTTTAGAAAGAGTAGATAAATGCTCTTTAAAATCTTTTTGACTACTAGGTAACTCTGCTAAAAATTGATCAAAAACATCCATATTAAAAGTATTAGATCCTATAGCTGACCAAAAAGCCCCCCAAGAACTAATATCAAGCATAGAGATACGTGTTGGATCTATACCTCGATTAACTAATTCAATAGAAATTGCACCTGAACCACAACATAAATCATAGAATTGAGTATTGGAGTCAGTAGAAGAGTTTAGAATTACATCAACTATTTGAGATGCTACACGTTGTTTACCACCTTGATATGAACAAGGCACTCGTAATATTGAGCTCATCAACATTTCCTTTGAATTAGAATTCTTGCATAAACTCTTTGACCATTGATTATACCGACCCCTCCTCTATCCTCAGAGTGTTGTAAGTATTTTACTTGTGAAAGAACATCAGAAGGTACATTGGAACGTGCATTACCATTAGCAAGCATTACAATTTCAAATTGATCTGGATTATATTTATCAAGGAATGTAATAGGTACACCCATTAAGCCATCATAATCTACTGGAATATTTTGAGTGCGGTTAACCTCAATGGCATCATAATTTTCATATTTTGGATAATCATTTGAATTATATGCTTTAGTTAAAACTAAATTTTCATGACGTCTAGTGGTATCTAAATTAGTAAACCAACGAACACCTTTGACTCTAATAAAGCGGCGCCCTGTATCATCTATCCCACAATTACTTGCATTTAATGGATAGTCATCAGGAACATAAAACTTACGATCTCCTGATCTTATAGAATCACCATACCAAATTTTATTATCACGAAAGAGTGGGAATATTTCCTTGCATGTTGATGCATTCATATTTCCAAGAATAATAAACTTTTTTTTATGCTGCATTAGCAAACTAATATATTCACGGAAAAGACTGAAGGGAGGATTAGTGACTACAATATCTGCTTCTTGTAATAGAGTTTCACATTCTTTTGAACGAAAATCACCATTACCATTTAAATGTACAAGAGAGTTACTCGGTATAGCAAATAAAGATTCTAAGTCTAAAGAACCATCAGGTCTTTCTAAACTATGGTTAGGTACCTCTTTTACTACTGCTTTATAGGCACTAGTTCCCCCATTTAGAGGATATTCTTGGCCTGCTAAACTAGATTCTGAATAGCAAGTGGATATTAGACCCGCTAATTCTAAGTCATCGAAATGAAGTATAAAGAATCTAAAGAAAGCTGATTCAAATGGATCATCACAATTACAAAGTATAGTTTTTCCCTTGAAATGCCTTCTATGGTTCATCATTTCCACAAAAACATCTTCATATTGAGTGTAAAATTCATCTTTTTTAACAATAAATGCATTATTAAGAGTGGCATTTCCAGATTTCAATTGAACTATTGGACGCTCGATATTTATATCAAATGGCATCTTTCCCTCACGAACAACAGTTTTAAGAAATGTATTAATCGCTGTGGACATGCTAATACCAATTTCATCAAATATTTTGCTA